>NZ_GL830948.1 GCF_000188195.1 Succinatimonas hippei YIT 12066 | reverse complement strand
TTAAATAATCCTAAAAATTACTGCTCAATGTGGGTTTTTAATAGGGAAAACGATCCAAAACTGCGCGCAACTCTTTTTGAAAATCTTTTTCTATAACAGCGCAAGTAAGATTGTATCTGCGGCATTCGTCAAAATGATGCTGATTGTCTGAGATAAGCTCTTTTGTATTCACTATGTTAGGAAAGAGCCTTTTTTCGATTACACAAGCATTATTCTTAATTTGTGAAAAATTATGCTTAATATAATTTTGACTAAGAATAAGACATAAAAAGCGAATTTCTTTTAAATATGCAGCGGAAAAATCTTTTTGAAATTCAAAAGGAATATAGTCTCCCTCGATAATAAGATTCTGATGGTTTTCTATTACGGTCTTAATCATTTCCCTTACTATCGGCCACATTTTATGCTTTATTTTTTCGTCATCTTTTGGCAAAAGCTTGAGTTGTCCGCTTCTTATTAATCCCATTTTTAGATGATCAAGACTTAAATAGGGCATGCTAAGCTTTTCCATAAGCTTAGATGCTAAAAAAGTCTTGCCGCTGTGGGTTGCCCCTGAAATTAAGATGATCATAATTTTAAGATTTAAGTGAGCTGTGTGCGTACAAAGCATTAATCAGCATCTGCATAAGCTTAAGTCTTGGCATTTTATCTGTTTCCTGCAGGTTATAACGCAATGTGCTGGGGCCGCTCATGCGATATTCATTATGTTTGCAGGTAGTAATTAAAGAAATTAAATAATCGGTGTTTACTTTATGATCTTTATTAAATTCAATTACTCCGCCGCTGCCGTCGCCCAGAATTTTAATGATGCCGATGTCGCCAGCCGTTTTTTTCAATTTGGAAATGGCAAACAGGTTTTCTGCACTTTCAGGTAAAAAGCCGTATCGATCGATAAGTTCTACTTTTAGATCTTCAAATTCATCAGGGGTGATACATGAAGACAGCCGTTTGTAAAATGACAGTCTGGTATTGATGTCTCCTATATAATCATCAGGCAGAAGAGCCGGTATATGCAGATTAATGTCACATTCATTTAGAGTAAGTTCGGCAAGTGACGGTTCACGACCGCTTTTTAATGCTTTTACCGCAGCCTCAAGCATTTCCATATATAAGGAGAATCCGACCGACTCGATTTGTCCGGATTGTTCTTCGCCTAAAAGCTCACCTGCTCCGCGAATCTCCAGATCATGCGTTGCCAGCACAAAACCGGCACCAAGCTCTTCCATGGATGCAATAGCATCAAGACGGCGTTTGGCATCTTTGGTGATGAGGTTTTTGGGCGGAGTAAATAGATAAGCGTATGCCTGATGATGTGATCTTCCGACACGCCCGCGGATTTGATGCAACTGGGCAAGACCTAACAAATCAGCTCTGTCTATGATGATAGTATTGGCACTTGAAACATCAAGTCCGTTTTCGATGATTGTGGAACATAAAAGCAGATTAAAGCGCTGATGGTAAAAATCACGCATGACTTTTTGCAGTTCTCTTTCTGCCATTTGTCCGTGTCCGATGCCGATTTTAGCTTCGGGTACAAGCTTTTGCAGGGATTCTGCTTTTTGATTTATGGTAGCGACATCATTGTGCAGATAATAAACCTGACCGCCGCGGCGCAGTTCGCGCATTATTGCCTCTCGGCAGAGTTGGTCGGAGTTTTCTGAAACGAAAGTCTTGACTGCAAGTCGATGCTCCGGCGGGGTTGCAATAATCGACAGTTCACGCATTCCCTCCATAGCCATGTTTAAAGTACGGGGAATAGGCGTTGCCGTCAATGTAAGCAAATCAACCTCAGCCCTCAGCTCTTTAAGCTTTTCTTTTTGTTTGACGCCGAAACGATGTTCTTCGTCGACAATAACCAATCCCAGATTTTTGAATTTTACCGTTTTTGATAAAAGCTTATGCGTGCCGATAACAATGTCGATTCCGCCTGAGGCGACTTTCTTTAAAATTTCATTTTGCTCTTTAATACTTTTAAAGCGGCTTAATTCTTCAACGACAATTGCTGTTCCGGCAAAGCGCTCTTTAAAGTTTTGATAGTGCTGTTCGGCAAGAATAGTGGTAGGTACCAGTAATGCTACCTGCATGCCGGAGTTGGCTGCAACGAATGCGGCACGAAGTGCCACTTCGGTTTTACCGAAGCCTACATCTCCGCATACGAGCCGATCCATAGGTTTACCCTGCTGCATATCATTTAGCGTTGCATTAATTGCCGCTAACTGGTCAGGGGTTTCTTCATAACCAAAGCCAGATGCAAATTGTTCAAGAGCTCTTTCATCAATGGTAAAAGCATGCCCCGGTCTTGATTCGCGGCGGGCATATAAATCCAGAAGTTCGGCAGCAACATCACGTACTTTTTGGGCAGCCTTTTGCTTTTTCTTGCTCCATGTGTCGTTTCCCAGTCTTGAAAGCTGGGGATTTTCCGAGCCGCTGTAGCGAGCTACTTTATTTAAGGCGGTAATAGGGATATTAAGAATATCTCCGCCTTGGTATTCAATAGTTAAAAATTCACCTTTTATATCACCCATGGTGAGGGTTTTAAGTCCGCGATAGCGTCCTATGCCGTGGTCAATATGTACTACGATTTGTCCTTCGGTAAGCTGTGCCAGGTTTTTGATGGCGGCCTCTTGAGAGAGGCTGGATTTTTTATTGCGTACTCTTTGTTTTACTGCTTGTGCACCGTAGAGCTCTGTTTCGGTGATAAAAGCTAATTTTGTTTCGTTGAAAATTACGCCGCTGTCAAACGGAGCCAGACTCAGCATTAATTTATCATCGGCATTTAAAAAATCGCTGATGCTTGATGCGGCTTTTAATCCGTAGTTATTAACTAATGTCTGCGGAAAAATTTCTCTTAAAGAGTGTCTGCGGCCTTCTGAAACTGCGGTAATAACAACGCGTCCGCCGTTATCGATGAAATTTGAGGTGAAAGCTACGAATTTATCCGAACTGTTTTTGTCCTGATGGGAAAATGCAATCGTGGGTATCGGACTTAAATCAGCATTATTTACTCCGCGCTTGGCAACTTCTTCTGCATTAAGCTTATGTTCGTATAAAGAAATGTAGGGATAATTTTGAATATTGCTGAAAAGTTCGTTAGGACTTAAAAATAAGGTGTAGGCCGGAAGTGACGGATGGTCGGAATTTCCGGCGTTAAGTGATGCCCGTTTATGCGTTTCGACATCAAAATCTTCTGCGGCTTTTTGGATATCACCAACCAGTACCAATGAATAATCTTTGTTTATATAGTCAAAGAAGGTAGAACTTTTTCCGAAAAACAACGGCAGATAATATTCAATGCCGGCAGGAATGGCTCCTTTGGAAATTGCCTGATAAATAGTGTGGGCATTTAAATTTACCGAAGGAAAAGCATTGCGATAATTGCTTCTAAAGGCAGAGATCCCTTCTTTATCTAATGGAAACTCATGAGCCGGAAGCAGTTTTATTTCTTTTATCTCATTTAAAGAACGCTGGGTTTCAACGTCAAAGGTTCTGATGGAGTCAACCTCATCGTCAAAAAAGTCAATACGGAAAGGTTCGTCGCTGCCCATCGGAAAAATATCCAGAATTGAGCCGCGGACGGCAAATTCGCCGTGTTCTAAAACTTGAGCAACCTGCAGATAACCGTTATTGACCAAAGATTGACGAAGCGCATTAATATCTTTTATTTCACCTTTTTTTAAGACAAAAGAGTATTTTGCAACGTAATCTGTGGGACAAAGCCTACCCATTAGTGCGTTTAACGACAAAATAATTACGCTGTTTTTAATCGACGGAAGTTCGGATAAAAGCTCAAGTCTTGCTGAGATTATATCCTGGTGCGGGGATAGGGCGTCATAGGGTAATGTTTCATAGTCCGGAAAAACGTGTATTTGAAGTTTAGGCGCCAACGCATGCAGATCCTGCTGGATTTTGGTAACCGAAAAAGGATTATCGCAGATGACAAGCAAGGAAGTATTTATTTTATCTTTAAGCGCACAAATGCCTGCTGCAAGTGCAGGTCCCTGCAGATTTCCTAATGTCTTTTTATTACGCGATGATCCGAAAGAGCATTGAATAAGAGATGAGACTTGCATGGTTTATTATTTACACTTTTGATTGTTAAATTGAATGCTATTTTAGCATTGAGCGGGCTTGTGAAATAAATTAGATTATTGTGCCTTTAGTTAATTTAAAACAATAAAAAGAATTAACCGTTAAAACTAAGGTTTAAAATATTGACCGTTAAAAATTTAAATCTCTTTTGGAGAGTAAAAAAATGCGACGTTCCGACGCTTTTTATTCCTATTTTTATTTGATTTTTTGGACCTTTTTTATTGGTGTTTGCGCTTATTTGGCTCCTTATTTTGCTAACGATTATCGCTATATGCTGGTCGAAGGCACCAATGATATCGTAGGCTCGGTATCGGATATTTTTATTTCCCAGTATAGGCATTATTTTGATTGGGGCGGAAGAACCGTTGCTCATTTATTTGCGCAGTTTTTATTGTATATAGGAAAGCCGTATAACGCTGTATTTACCGCCTTGTGTTATTTAGCCCTTATTTTGGGGATTTATTATCATGCTTACGGGCTTAAACCAACTTTAAAAAATTTAAGGCTCTTTCCTTTATTCTTTATTACTGCTTTTTTGTGGATTTGCATGCGTAATTTCGGTGAGGTTGTTTTTAATATAGTGAGCAGCTGTAATTATTTGGTTACCGTTGTTATCATTCTGTATTTTTTACTGCCGTACCGTTTATCTTTTTGTAAAGAAAAAATTGATTCAGGAGTGTTATCTGTTATCGGTATGTTTATTTTCGGCATTATTGCCGGATGGACTAATGAAAATAACAGTGCGGCAGCTTGTGCCGGTACATTCTTAATTTGTGCCTATCATTATCATGAGAAAAAGCTGGCTCTGTGGGAACTTTCAGGTTTCATTGGTCTGTGCCTTGGATTTTTAATTTTGATGTTGGCTCCGGGAAATGAGGCGCGTCTAGATTTTATGGAGTCAGGCGGATTTGATTATGAAGCACATCTTTGGGTTTCACTTGAGATTTTCTTTATCTCTTTTGCAAGTCAAGCTTTGTTAGTTATTGCTTTTATTCTGATAATGATAAAGATAAGATCTCAATGTCTGTATCTTGCATCTCCTTATCAGTATTATGCTTCTTTGTGGCTCATCTTAATAGGCTTTATTTCACTTGCGGTAATGATTGCTTCACCAAACTTTCCGACCAGATCCGCAGCTCCTTTTACCATGTTCTCAATTCCGGGAGTCCTCGGTCTTGCCGTTATTTTATATGATAGAGCTGAAACCATATTGCCGGGTGCTATAAGAAAGGTATTAATGGCTGCAGCCTGTCTCTTTATTTTTGCAACCGGAACAAGCACGGCTGTAGGTTATACGCAGGCTTATAACGATAATTTGTACAGACAGGAAGAAATAAAAGCTCAGCTTGAGGCAAAAAAGGATAAGCTTGTCGTATCTCCTTTAAGCATTCAATCCAATAAATATATTTACCTTGCAGATGTGCAGCATAGTGAAAAGTATTGGACTAATCTCATTCTAAAAAGATACTATAACGTTAAGTCAATAGTTCGCTCCTGCGATTTTGAAAAATCATCTTTGCCAAATGAGTTTTTATTATTTGCCAAAATCGGACAGACTTGTAGTACTGAGGTAAAGAAATAGCATGGATAATTTTGAATTTTATCGCCCTACAAAATATTATTTTGGCCGCAAGATTGAAGAAAATGTCGGTTCTTATATTAAAGAGTCAGGAAAATCACGTGTGCTGATTGTTTTAGGCGGCGGCTCTTGCGTCAAATCGGGGCTCCTTGCTCGTGTTGAAAAGTCATTAAATGATTTAGGTATCTTTTATGTAGAAATAGGCGGAGTCAAGCCTAATCCGCGTGCTGATTTGGTTTATAAAGCAATCACCTTAGGTCGGGAGAAAGACGTAGATTTTATTTTAGCTGTAGGAGGCGGCAGCGTTATTGATACGGCTAAAGCTGCAGCTATAGGTATTGTCAATGACGGTGATTTTTTTGATGATTTCTTCATCGGCGGAAAAACTGTAACTAAAGCCCTGCAGACAGGAGTGGTGCTTACTATTCCGGCCGCCGGATCCGAAGGCTCAAATAGTGCGGTGATTCAAAAGGAAATTAACGGAAAAATCATAAAACAAGGACTTAGCACTCAGTTTAACGTACCTTTGTTTGCCGTTATGGATCCTGAACTTACCGTAACTCTATCTAATTATCAGACAGCATGCGGCGCGGTTGATATGATGGCACATGTCATGGAACGTTATTTTACCAATACTAAAGACGTTTCAATCACCGACCGTTTATGTGAAGCCGTTTTGCTTTCAATTATTGAAACCGTTCCTCGAGTCCTTGCTGATCCTACAAATTATGAAGCCCGCGCAAATTTAATGTGGGCAGGAACATTGGCGCATAATAATATGTGCGGCGTCGGACGCGAACAGGATTGGGCAACTCATCATTTAGAGCATCAGTTGTCAGCTCTTTATGATGTGGCTCACGGTGCCGGACTTGCCGTGATGTTCCCTGCGTGGATGGAATATACATTTTCCCACAATGTTATGCGCTTTGCTCAATTTGCTAATCGTGTTTTCGGGGTTACGATGGATTTTGAAGATCCGTCTCGTACTGCAAAACAGGGTATAAATGCATTACGTTCTTTCTTTAAATCAATAGGCATGCCTTTATCTTTTGCAGATATCGGTGCTAAAGCTGAAGATATTCCCAGGATGCTTAATTTCTTAGGTATCGATGATCATACTGAAGGTCATTTTATGGTACTAAATCGTGCCGATTGTGAGCAGATTTATAAGATTGCAGCAACTTATCACTGTTAGGGATTTGGTAGGCACGAATGAAATTTTCAGCTGTAGAAAATCAGGTTTTTTACAGCTTTTTCTGTTTGGTTTATAGAATATGATAAATATATAATTTGTTGTTATATATGAATAAAATTGTAGAAAAATATCTTGCTGCGGATAGGGAATTAATTGCTCCGGTTCAGCATATAGCTGAACTTCCGTTGGTGGTTAAAAATGCCGAGGGGCCATATTTGATAAGTGCTGAAAATAAGCGCTATCTTGATTTTACCTCCGGCGCCTGCACCATGAGTTTAGGATACGGCATAAAAAACGATAATGAGTTCGGATCTTTTCCTTTCCCTTACGCAAGCGGTGTCAATCAAATTGAGTACGCAAAAAAACTTACTAAAAAATTTCCGGGAGGTTTTCTTTCTCAGATTGCTTTTAGTGTATGCGGATCTGATACTAATGATGCAGCAATTAAGTTTTCAAGAGCGTATACGGGGCGGCAAAAGATTGTTACTTTTGAAGGCGATTATCACGGTACGACATTCGGTGCCGCTTCGTTAACAACACTGCCGGGCAGACTTTCAAATAAATTTGCGCCGATGGTAGGTGAGATTTATTCGGTACCTTTTTGTGATGAGTATGCAGATGACGGACAGATTGATGCTGTTATTGAAAAAATCAAGGCTCTTGACTGCAATACTATCGCAGGTTTCATCGTTGAGCCGATTCAAGGTGATATGGGAATGCTTCCCATGCATCAAAGACTCATGCATGAGATCTATTCTTTAAGCAGAAAGCATCATTGTGCTTTTATTGCCGATGAAGTTCAAATGGCTTTTTATAGAACCGGTCCTTTTTTCTCAATTGAAAATTATCCTGATGTTTTTCCGGATGCTGTGACTATGGGTAAACATATAGGAGGAGGTATTCCGCTTGGAGCAATTCTCGGTAGAAAAGATTTTATGCAGGCGTTAGGTCCTTGTGAACATGCTTTTTCCATGGCGGGAAATTCTGAGGCATGCGCGCGCGGCCTTTATAATTTTAATTTAATTGAATCAAAGGATTTTCAGGATAACCTGCATAAAAATATAGAAATATTGCAAAATGAGCTTAATTCTTTACAGCTTAAATATCCTTCAGTCATAGAAAAATATACGGGGATCGGGCTTGCATACGGTCTATGGGTTAAAAGCATAAGTTCTTCTGAAGATGATAATGAAGCTTGTAAAAAAATAATTAAAAGAGCTTTTGATTTAGGCCTTTATACTATGCGTATCGGATCTAATTGGATAAGAATAGAGCCTATGCTAAATCTTGATGAAAAGCTTTTAAAAGAAGGTATGGCTATTTTGGATAGGGCTGTTGCTGATTATTCTGAGCATAGAATTTAAAGGAAAAATATGGATAAAAAACTGGTTAGGGTAAGTGCAGCTTTAATTGTAAAAAATAAATCTTTTTTAGCTGCGTTGCGTCCTGTAAATAAAAAATTAGGCGGATTTTGGGAGTTGCCTGGAGGAAAAGTAGAGCCGAACGAAGATCCTAAGGATACATGTATTCGCGAAATTAGAGAAGAACTTAACTGTAATATAAAAGTTAACGATAAGATAACGGTTTGTACTTTTGATTATCCTGATTTTATATTACAGATGGATGTTTTTGAGTGTGAATTGATAAAGGACAATTATCCGTCTCTTATTGAGCATAGCGCTTTACAATGGGTTAATGCTCAAAATATTTTTGACTTTAAGTGGGTCCCTGCAGATAGAGATTTTTTGCCTTTAATAAAGGAAAAATATCTTTTGTGACCTTTGATACGTTGTAAACGTTTAAATCAGGTTACATTAGCAGAACAGATTTTAGTTAAATAAAGTCAGGAGACTGATATGAAAGAGTCTTTAAACAATCTTTTGACTCGTCGGGCCGTACGTAAATATAAGTCTGATATGGTTCCTCAAGATGTTTTGGATCGCATTTTAAAAGCTGGTACATATGCTCCAAGCGGTATGGGGAAGCAATCAGCGATTATTATTGCAATTACGGATAGAAGTGTAAGAGATAAACTTGCAAAAATTAATGCGAAAGTTGCAGGAAAAGATAAAGATCCTTTTTACGGTGCGCCGGTAGTTATTGTTGTATTGGCAGATAGTTCTATTCCTACATATGTGGAAGACGGTGCTTTGGTTTTGGGTAATTTATTAAATGCAGCGCACGCCGAAGGCTTTGGCAGTTGTTGGGTTCATCGTGCCAAACAGGAGTTTGAGACACCTTTTGGGCAAGAATTGCTTAGTTCGTTAGGTATAGAAGGGAAATATGTAGGAATCGGACATTGCATTTTAGGTTATGCAGATGAAGATCCTGCACCCGCACCGCGTAAAGAAAATTATATTTACAAGATATGATTTTTAATTTGCAGCAATAGTCGGTGCTGTTGCTGCAGACTTTTTAGGTGTGGTTAAAGAGGTTGTACCAGCAGCATCATTATTTGTTCATTTCCTTTGAGACTCATAAGAATTTCATTTACGATTGAAGGCTCTCCTTCATAATAAATGGAATAAAGCGATCTGTCAGGATATGATCGCATCCACATGCCTACGGGTTTTCCATCAACATTTGCTTGTACTTTGCAAGTACCGAACTCTACTTTTGCAGGAACGGTAATATCCTTCTGATCATCCACCAGATTATTGGCGACAAGTTTGCAGGTTTCTTCTATAGTTCGCGAACTTCTGGCAACGCTTATGGTTACAAGAGCTGAACCGTCATTTTTGCTAACACTTATATGGGCCGGCATTGACGGTCCTTCCTTACTGAAAATTTCCCAATCGTCAGGAACGTCGATACTGAAAAAGTCGTTTGCGACAGTTGTTGACTGTTTTATTTGAGAAGGAGGTACATCAGACGGGGAGGTATTCGGTTCATTATGTGAAGAATTACAAGCGCTGAGCCCTACAGCAAAAATTAAGGGCAATAGAAGATATTTCATTTTTAACTGTTTGCAGATCAAAATGTAAGGTTCAAGAAAGTATATCAAAAACACTAAAACGTTTTTAATTAAAAATAGTAATCAAAAGAGCTTAAAATTAAAGAGGCTCAGCAATTAAACTCATAATTTTTTCGTTTCCTTCAAGATTTAAAAGCAGTTTGTTTATTACTTTTTCATCTCCAAGGTAATTAATTACAGCAACATCTCCGTCATCATAAGCCCGCATTCTGATTTTGAAATCCAACCCTCCGGGACTGTGCGCTTTTATTTTGCATGTTCCGTAGTCTACAGAAGGCCCGTCGTAAATATCTCCGCGGTTTGCAACAATGCCTTTTGCCGCTAATTGGCATAAATCGTCAATAGAAAGAGTGGAACGCGTTATACGCAAATTAAATGCGGCGTTGGCGTTTGTGTTTATCAAAGATATGAAAGCAGGCGCAGCTGGACCTTGAGCACGAATAACTTGCCAATCTGAAGGAACGCTTAAAGTAAAGTAATCAGTGGAAAATTCCGAAAAGGGCTGAACCTTGTCAGAGTCCGTTTGTGTTGGTGTCTCTGATGCAATATATGAGGTGCATCCGGTTGTGAGCGCAATGGCAGCAGTGATATTTAAGATCCATCGTGCGCTTTTCATATGTGACTCCTTTGTCGCTAATTACTTTACATATATTCATATCTTTATGGATTTATTTTAGTGCAGCTTTGTAAATAACACCGTTAAGAAGATTAAATTTTTGAATTTTACAATGCTTTAAATTTGTGACAGGCAAAATAAAGGGAGGCCTAAGCCTCCCGATTATTAGATGATAATATAAAAGACTAGATCTTTTCAGGAACCATCTTAATGTGACCGCAAGGGCATTCCTGGGCGCAGACACCGCAGCCTTTGCAATAATCGTAGTTGAACTCGTATCCTTTACCGGGACCGAGCTTAACAACAGCACTGTCAGGGCAAACACCGTAGCAGTTATCGCATTCCATGCAGTTACCGCAGGATAAGCAGCGACGAGCTTCGAAAATTGCGTTCTCTTCGGTTAAACCGTGCTGAACTTCATCGAAGGTGTTGGTACGACGTGCGAGCTCAATCTGCGGACGTACGGTCTTAGGAGCATCGGTATAATACCAAGGATGCATATCTTCAAAACGTGCGTCTTCATGTTTTTGAGCACGGGTGTACTTGGTGCCCTTCAAATAGGCATTGACGCCGCGAGCAGCGTGCTTGCCCATGCCGATAGCGGCAGTTACGGTACGATCGCCGGGAACCATATCACCGGCGGCAAATATACCGTCAACTGAAGTCATCATGTTGTCTTTATCGACGGTTACGGCATCTTTTTCAAGCTGCAGGCCTTCGACTTTCTTAACAACAGATAAGTCAACGTTCTGACCGATAGCCAAGACTACGGAGTCAGCAGAGAGTTCATCAAACTCACCGGTAGGCTGAGGTTTACCGTTATCATCAAGAACCATTTTTTCGATCTTGAGTTTTTCACCTTCGGCCTGAGCGATGGTGGATAACCACTTAACCTGAATGCCTTCTTTGATAGCATCATCCATTTCTTCTTCATTTGCCGGCATCTTATCGCGGTTACGACGATAAACGATGATAGGGTCTGCACCCATACGGCGTAATGAACGAGCAACGTCAACAGCGGTATTGCCGCCGCCGTAAACTGCAACGCGGCGACCGATTTCAACGTCGGTATTAGATGCGATATCGCCCAAGACTTCAAGAGCACTTAAAATGTGAGTGGTATCGCCTGACGGAATATTGACATTAGACGACAGAGAAGCACCTAAGCCTAAGATTACGGCATCATATTTACCGTTTAATTTCTCAGCAACGATGTCTTCAACGCGGCGTCCGCACTCAATGGTAACACCCATATCAGTGATGCGAGCGATTTCGGCATCAAGGATATTGCGCGGCAGACGATAAACAGGGATTCCGTAGCGCATCATACCGCCCGGCTGTTTGGCCATTTCAACGATATGTACGTTGTGACCGAAACGGCGAAGGTGATAAGCAGCTGATAAACCGGCAGGACCAGCACCGATAATCAAAACTTTTTTACCGGTTTCGCGTACAGGCTTTTTAAAGGAAAGCTTATGCTCGATAGCATAGTCGCCCAAGAAGCGCTCTACTGAGTTAATACCTACGGATTCATCCAAGAAACCGCGGTTGCACTTGCCTTCGCAGGTGTGATAGCAGACACGACCCATACAAGCCGGCATAGGGTTGTCTTCGGTAAGAATACGCCATGCGTGCTCATAATCGCCTTCGGCAGCGTAATAAAGCCACTGCTGAATGTTTTCGCCAGCAGGGCACTGTTTGTTGCAAGGAGGGAGTTTGAACACGTTAACAGGGCGCAAGGTTCTCCATGAGCCGGTATGATTCTCCAAAGAGGTGGCCGGATCAAGGGTTGTTGCAAAAGGTTTAGTCATCATAATACTTCTTGCTCCTCTTAGATCATGTTCTCTTTACGCTCAAAGGCGTTAATAGCAGTAGGAACAGTCTCAGGAACTGAATCACCGATAAGTCCGTACTGTCTGATGTTTTCGTCGCACATAGCCTGAAGTTCGGCAAGAACCTTAGGATCGCCTTTTTTGCCGGTCAGGTGTGCATAACGGCGCTGGAGCTTCAAGAAGTTGATGACAGGCTGCTTCTGACGGATCTTGCGTACAGAAGTTATTTTTCCGTACTCTGCTTCAAAAATCGGATAGAAGCCGGTTTCACAAGCCAAGCGGGCAACGGTAACAGTTGAAGAAGATGCACATCCCCAGCCAAGTGGGCACGGAACCAAAATCTGGATGTAGCGGGCACCGTGGAATGACATGGCTTTTGCAACTTTGTATTCAAGATCTTTAAGATCGGATACGCAAGCGGTTGCAACGTAGGGAATACCGTGGGCCATAGCGATAAGAGGAACGTTCTTGCCTTTTCCGAAGTCTGCACCGGGATGTTCACCTACTAACTGAGTGGTGGCGGTACGGGCTGCAGGAGGAGTGGCGGAAGAACGCTGTACACCGGTATTCATGTATGCCTGGTTATCGTAGCAGATGTATAAAACATCATCGTTACGTTCAAACATACCGGATAAGGTAGCAAAACCGATATCGGTAGTACCGCCGTCACCGCCTTGAGCTATAACGCGTGGAACAACACCGTTTCCGTGCTTTGCCGCACGTACTTTGGCAGCTGCTGCGATACCGCTTGCGACGGCAGCCGGGTTTCCGAATAATGAATGGATCCAAGGAAGTCTCCATGCTGATTCCGGATACGGAGTGGAGAAAACTTCAAGACAGCCGGTGGCGTTGGCAACAATTAACTGGCCTCCGGTAGCACGCATGGCAGCGTCAATTGCATAGCGGGCGCCTAAAGCTTCGCCGCAGCCTTGGCAAGCACGGTGACCTGAAATTAAAGTATTAGGACGATCAACTGCAGCCTGTTCAGCGCGCATTGACGGGTTGAGCAGACGATTGCCGATAGTGTTGGAACCGGTTTGATAGAATTTAATTGAATCTAACATTGCTTACTCCTTAGGCACGAACGTTACGGAGCGAATCTTTCAAGGCACTGTCCGCAATCGGGCCTTCCGGGAAAGTAACGCCTTCAGCACTCTGTAAGTAGTTATTGAGAACTTTGTGATCAACATCTACCCAGGTAACTTCTTCAGTAAACTTATCGTTTAAAGCGTAATCAACGATATTGTCGATGGTGCTGCCCAAAATAGCGCGGCCGCCTAAACCGGCGATAGCAGTGTAGACTTTGGTGTCAGTACCTTCAACAGCACGTTTGACTTCAGGGCAAATAATGCCGCGCGCGCCGAATGAGAAAGCTCTCTCCAAGCAAACGACTTTCTTGGTGTCGCCGATAGCGGCACGCATGGCTTCGTACGGGAACGGACGATAAGATTTCAAGGAGATAATACCGACATTAATGCCTTTCTTCTTAAGTTCATCAACAGCATCTTTTGCAGTACCGACGGAAGAACCTAAGATTACAAGCTTAAGATCAGCATTTTCGCAGTTGTAGCAGTCAAGCAGACCGCCTGAGTTGCGTCCGGTTAAAGCACGATATTCTTTGGTAACATCTTCAATTACTTGAAGTGCTTTTACCATCTTGCGCTGCTGGAGGAGACGAACTTCTGTAAAAGCCTCAGGACCGACCATGGCACCCATGGATATAGGTTCTTTAGGATCGAGATATTCCTTGGGCTCATAAGGAGGAAGGAAGGAATCAATCATTTCCTGAGAAGGAACGTCCAAACGTTCAAAAGCATGAGTAAGAACGAAGCCGTCCATGCAGACCATAACAGGTAAGCCAACTGTTTCTGCAATCTTGAATGCCATGATATGGGTATCAAGAGCATCCTGGTTTGATTCGCAGAACAACTGAAGCCATCCGGAATCACGCTGAGACAGAGAGTCGGAGTGATCGTTCCAAATGTTAATAGGAGCGCCGATGGCACGTGATGCAACGGTCATAACGATAGGCAAGCCCAAGCCTGAAGCGTTGTAAACGCCTTCAGTCATATAGAGCAAACCTTGGGAAGCGGTGGCAGTGTAGGTTCTTACGCCGCCGGCAGAAGCACCGATTGATACTGAAATAGCAGCAAATTCTGATTCTACGTTAATGAATTCGCAGTCCTTTAAAGTACCCTGCTTTACGAGCTTACCAACGTTTTCTACAATGTGAGTTTGCGGAGAAATAGGGTAAGCGCAAACAGCACCGGGACGGCAAAGGGCTACAGCCTCGGCAATACCAAGAGAGCCTTCAATCTGCTTAAGCATTGGCGCCTCCATTCTTTAAGTTAATAATATAGTTGTAAGCTAAAGCTGCTGTTTCAGCATTGGCATCGCCGACCTTGCCCGGATATCTGGTCTGGAAAGACTTCTGGACGCTTTCAAGCTTGAATACACCGGTAGCTGCTGCTAAAGCTGCGAGCATCGGGGCGCCTGGAAGCGGACGACCAATTTTTTGCATGGCAAAGTCAGTTGCAGGAACGGTTAGAACATGTCCTGCAGGCAGGGCTTTAACCAATTCAGGAACGATGACTTCGGCAGGATCTGCAGAGTTAATGATGGCATATCCGTTAGGATCAATTCCGGAGAAAACGTCAACGGCACCTAATAAGGTACGATCCTGAACGACGACTGCGTTAGGTTTTAAAATAGGCTCGTGGGTGCGAATTTCTTTATCGTCGATACGAGCATAGGCAACAACCGGAGCACCGGTACGCTCACTACCGAAGCTTGGGAAAGCTTGTGCGTAGTGTCCCTCTAAGAAGGCGGAAAGAGACAGCATTTCAGCAGCTGTCACAACGCCCTGGCCGCCACGGCCGTGTAAACGAATCTGAAGCAAAATAGGCTCCTTTTATTGTTTGCAGTTGGCATGTGCAATTTAATTGCTTTTATCATTTATCGATAAAGCAATCAGTTCGGCGCATTTTAAATACTTTTGATATTGCGCCTCAATAATTTAGTTTTTACCGCCAAGCAGTAGAAACTAAACATAATAATTTTATAAAAATCTATATTGATGTCCATTCAAATCCCTTATTTATGCGACTTGGGACATGTTTATATTTTTTGTCGCATGTCACAAAAATTTAAAAAAATATGCGGTGTTTCTTTAGTCACTAAATTAAAAATTTACATATAAAAAATATATGTAAAAATATTGAAGTGATAAAAATATCTATACATCAAATAAAAAAATAATTACCTATAGGTAATAATATTAATTATGTTTAAAATTAATTTAAAAGTACAAAAAAATAGGATATTATTAAAGGGGGTTTATTAAGTAACTTTAAAAACTATGCAGACACAGACTCAACCTGTTACCAGTCAACAAATCCGAGAGCAAAATATCTTAAATGTAAGAAGAGCCCTTCACAGCGAGCAGGTGGCTACCATTTCTCGTTTAAAGACATTAACCGGTCTTAGCGTTGTTACGTTGACGAAGTTATTGCAGTATCTTATAGAAACAGGAGAAGTTCTTGAAGGTGAAAGTGTATCTATAGGTAACGGAAGACCTGCTGCAACTTATCGTTTTAATGCATCATATAGATTAATTTTAATCGTTTCCTGCTATAAAAGAGCAGGGCATGATTATGCCGGTTATTCAGTTCATGATTTATTTGGAGAGTGTATAGAAAGAAGAGAGGAACTGCTGTCTAAAGTTCATACAGATGAATTCAGAATAGGTATTGAACGCTGCCTTGATCGCTATTCTAAGATCTCTATTATCGGAATTTCTATGCCTACTGATACGGTAGGGGGCCGTCTTGCTTCTGCGGTTCGGCATGACCCGCAAGCAAAACGACTGGCAAAGCATCTTGAGTTACATTTTAATGTGCCGGTTTTTTTTGAGACTGATATTAATGCTGCAACTTTGGGATGTTTTAATAGACATAGAAAACATAATTATGTAGCAGGGTTACTTTTGGTACCGGGACGTGCACCTGTATGCGGTTTTTGTTATCAAGGTAATGTTTTAAGGGGAAGAGATGGAATGGCAGGGGAAGTAAGATTTTTTCCGATGTTTAATGATGTTGGAGTACTGCCGCTTGAACCGCTTGCTGCGGATGATTTAGCCATTAGAACGCTGCGGGCTGTTATGTGTGTTCTAAATCCGTCTTTAGTAGTCGTTTATTCGGAAAACTTAAAATCAGGTTTTCTTGATCGCGTGAAGAAACAACTTTCTACGGAGGCAGAAATTGCATTATTGCCGCGTCTTGAGATTAATGATCATATTAGAGAAGATATTGTTTCAGGAATGCTTACCATAAGCCTTGAAAAAATTCAGACTTTTTAGTTTGGTTGTATTTATCAAAAAAGATCAGCGGCTAAAACCCC
>NZ_GL830947.1 GCF_000188195.1 Succinatimonas hippei YIT 12066 | reverse complement strand
AAAAAAATATTAATAGAAATTACTGCTCAATGTGGGATCCTGCTCTAATCGTTATTATTTACGCCGGCTACAACAAATGTTTTTAGCTCTTGTGTTTTTTTCATTATATTTTGCAATATAGGTTCAGATATATCTTTAGGGAAATCATCATTTAAGTTATTTTTTATAAAAACTGAAAGTTCATCACTTTTTACAACAATTTCATGAAAAATCTTACTTATTTCTTTTTCAGGAATTCCGCAAAGTTTTCCTCTTTCCCAAAAATGACGGGCTTTAATTTCAGATAGTTTGTAATAGCGATTATTTTCCAATAACAGCCATTGCCGTTTTTACTTTCTTTAAATACAGATTTCCTTTTGCTACTAAAGGATGGGGTTTAGCCGCTGAACTTTTTAAATAAAGTTTTTTTATCTATTTATAAAAGATTTAAGTTTGTTCTCAATCATCAATCTCCGCTTTAAACGGTACTCCGTTTAATGTCACATCACCGTTTTGCAATTTAAATTTAGTAACGTAGTAAGGATCTTCAAACGTAATTTTGCCTTCGGCAAGAGATGACGAAATCAAATCGCTGCGTTCTTTATGCACCAGATAATCTGTAAAATCTTTGCCGCTTTTTACGTCAAAGTCAGCACGAATATCTTTAACTTTGAATTTTTCTTTATCTATTAATGCGTCCGCCGTACCGCTTATGACAAAACCGTCTTTTTTATAAGAGGATGACAAATTGTTAAGTTTAAATTGGACGTTATTGCCGACGGCTTTAATCAACTGAGCCAAAAACTCTTTTTCAGAAACCTTAAAAACTTTTATAAGCTCTTTTAAATTAATTTTGCCCAATGAAAAATTGTATTTAAAATCATTAAATTCAGTAAGTTCCTGTCGCTCACCGTATTCAACAAAAGGGAAAGCAAAAGCTAAATTACCGCTGCCGTCACTTATAACTTCACTAAATCCGTCTTTGTCAGGATCTTTAATTTCAAAATCTGCTCCTATCCCGTGTACGGAAAAATACTCACGTAAAGACGGATCCCGAACGGCATCATCAGGAGAAAAGCCGATGGCATAAAGAGTGGAAAAATCCGCATAAAAATCGGCAAGGCCTAAAGAAATACCGTTTATATTTATGTTTTTATTTATATAAGTAGGATGCCCCTTAATATTAAGTCCTTCAAGCTTTACAGAATAAGCGCTTTGACCTGCATACTTCACATCGCTTTTACAATTAAATCCTGCTGCATTAAATTCAAGATCTGCTTTATCCGGCGAAGAAGCCGAAATAAAAAGCGCTATCTGACCTAAAGCGCATTTGCCATCTTCAAGGCCTAAGACCGTGTTGTCCGTTTTTACGGCTAAATTAACTTCAGGCAGCAATGCCTTAACTTTAAACGCACCTTGATAAGCAAAACCTGCAATTAAATTTTGTTGAAGCAAAGCATCAAGCGTTCCGCCCTTTTCACTATGAAATTCACCGTTAATTGCAAAAGGAGCAAACACAACCTTTATCGAGGTGCTTCCCGACAAGTCATTAAGATTAAAATCATTACTTCTATTTAAAGGAAAAGACCAATGAACAATACCTTCACGCGAAAATAATCCTGAAGAAGTTTCTTCATAAGAAAGATTAAGCCCCGAAACTCTTTTTTCTATAAGATTAAGAACACTGGAGAGTTTTGCATCATAGACCATAGGACCTGCGACCATAAATCCTGCAACCGCAACTGCCGCAAGACCTCCTAACGTGCCTAAAGAGGCAAGTAATACTTTCTTTTTATTAATCATGAACGGTCATCCTGCATTTTTGCAAGCAGTTTTGCACTTTCTTTTAAAAAACTTTGCGCCGATTCCCCGAAGTAACTGCGGGCAAAATAAAAACGTTTTATAAATTCTTCTTTATTTTGACTTAACACTATATCAAGCTCGGACTTTAAGCTTGAAACATATTCTTTAATTAAATCGGCATTATCTTTTGACGACATGATAATGTCGGCATAAAGATGAGGATCTTGGGCAAACAGTCTGCCGACCATTTCAATTTCCAAACGATAAATAGGAGAGCTTAAATTTAAAATATTTTGTAAATCAGGATTGATCTTTGCCAAAAACACACCGTAACGATATGTCGTAAAATGACGCAAAGCCTGAATAATACTCATGGCCCTGTCATGATCTTGAGCTTTACAGGTACAAATATTGGCTCCCCAAATCTTCAGCTGGTTTACCAAAAATTCACACTTGTCAGGCATTCTGCCCTCAACGCAAACCACGACTTGCTTAACAAAGCTGTACGTATCCGGACCAAACATCGGATGCAAACCTATAACCGGACCGCTATGAGCTTTAAGCATAGCATTAACCGGGCCCGTCTTTACCGACGTAACATCTGCAAGGACTGTGTCTACAGTAAGATAACGGCTGATTATTTCAATAGTCTTAGCTGTTACATCAATGGGTACACTGACAATTACCGTTCCCACCCCTGAAAATAAAGATTCTGCGTCAGCCCAATCGTTTTTATCTAAAATTCTTACTTCATAACCTGAGTTTTTAAAAAAAGATCCTAAAAGTTTGCCCATCCCGCCGTTGCCGCCGACGATAAGCACGGGCTTTGCCTCTTTTTGAGCACAAGGGAACACCCCGATTCCGCCTTGACGGTAAGACTCTCGCAAAAGTCTTTTTAAGATATCTTCAATAAGTCCGTCAGGCAAATCATACTTTGCTGCAAGGTCATGTCTTGATTTAAGCAAAAAGCGCTCTCGTTCGGGATTGAAAGTTCCCGAACCCAGATCTTTTTTTACCTCCGCCGCTTCCTTGACTAACTTTAATCTTAAAGCAATAAGCTCAATAAGATTTTTATCTACATCATCAATTTGCTCGCGTAAAGCACCAAGTTTATGAGTAATTTCCATAAATTAACCGTCAATTTCATCAAGGAACGATTCGTCAACTGACGGCTCTTCATTTTGCATAGAGGCATTCGGATCTACTTTACCTTGGTTATGCATCAGATAAAAATCACGGGTCTGCACATAAGGATCAATAGCATTATCAACAACACCTTCCTGGTCAATAAGCTGCGCTCTATCATGGATGCCTTCAATCGCCCAAGCGCCGATCCCGACATACCAAGGGAAGAAGAAATAAGGCCAATTATCTGCAGTATCGCCATGAGCTGCTCTTGCAGTGGTGGGGCCGTAAATGGGAACCATTAAAAAAGGTCCGGAATCCATACCGGCCTTACCCAGTACGGTATCCATTTCCATCGGTTTATTATCAAGACCCATCTGACTTGCGACATCAATAAAGCCTAAAAAACCCATTGTACTGTTTACTATAAAGCGGGTAAGACTGATGCCGGAATTTTTCAATTCACCAATAAAAAGATTGTTTACGGTATTATTTAATTCGGAGATATTAGAGAAGAAATTTCCCACTCCAAGCTGCACAGGCTGCGGCAATGCGGCATATCCGTGAGCGACCGGGCGCAATAAATATCTGTCAAAGATTTCATAATTTAAAGTCCAGCCCACCACGCGATTGGGGACCTCCAAAGTATCGATGGCATTGCCTGACAAGATTGAATAACCGTAAGAATAATCCTTTTGCGCAGATTCAATCTTCAATTGTCTCGGCACCATAGGGTTATAAGTCGATCTTGAAGCGTGCGCAACACTTACTCCAAGAATCAGCATACAGGCAATTGCGCATATTTTTTTCAACATAAACAAAAACTTGCTCTTTAATCGTTACAACGAATCAATTCTTACATTTACGGTAATTTTTAAGAAAAATACCGCGTTTTTGGCAAAAAACAATTTTAAATTAGTATTATAGAGCCTAATGAATAATATTAGGTAAAAAGCTCTTAGATAATGGCAGATTTAAGCGTTAATTTTTCTGATGTAAAGCAAAATTCCGACGACATCGCAATATCTTTACATTCTGCAGTAAAGCGCTACGCTTTAGTGCTGAGCGCCGATTTTTTTGACAATATCGCAGCCGTTTCCGATTTTTCAGTTCTCTATAGAGCACTTATCGGAAGCAGTGATGAGATTTTAACTATAATTGAAGATTGTCTCGGCCCAGAGTGTTTTGAAAAACAAGCCGACAAAGTAATTGAAGAACGCCTTCTAGCGCTTAAAGAAAAATTAAACAATAATGATTTTTATCTGTACCGTCAGTGTCTTTTAACTGCTTTTGCCGGTATTGCTCAAAACATAAATCCGGCGCTTAAAAACAAAATTACATTAAATTTAAAAATTAATACCGATTTACCTAAAAAAGATCTTAAAGACCTGCTTATTTTTTTACTTAAGATTATAAAAGAGCCTGTTAAAAAAAATAAAATTCCGCTTCCTGACTCTAGAATAAGCGAAAACAATCAAAACTCTCCCACTTACAAAGAACAAGAAAACAATGCGGGCAATGATGAAATCATCATGTCAAAAATCCGCAACTTGCTTTCAGAAGCGGCAGAAAAAGCTAAAGCGGCAAATTTAGTACCAAAAGAAACGAATGACATAAAAACTCTCGAAATTAAAAAAGCCGAAAATCAAACCGTATCAGCTATCCAAGAAAAAAAACTTAAGGAAGACAAAGAGCTTCTTTTAGATAGTAATGAAACCTCAAAAAATGAAGAAAGCAATTCCGACGGAGAATTATCACTAAAAGATTTAGCAAGACGCGCGGCAAAACTTCAAGAAGAGTTCCGTAATGAAAGAATAAAACTTGCAAAAGAGGGAAAATTACCTAATCCTGCCAAGCTTCCGCAAAATTTTCCTCCCAAAATAAAAAAAGGAGCAACGGCAAATAATACACGGCTTACAAGTCCTCTTGAGCTTTTTGAAGAAAGAAATAAAGCAAGAGTTAGCAAAGAACCTGCAGAATCGGCAGAAAAAACTTTAAAAAAAGCCATCATATCTGATGACAACAACTTAAAAAAAGAACCAAAAAAAGAGGAAGAAAAAGCAGATCAAAACGCTGTAACTGAGTGTGCGGCACAAATTCAAGCAACGGAAGATAAGACTGATTTAAATAGCCGAACTGAAAGATTTATTGCTTCTTTTGATAATGAATATACTGATGTAAAGCAAAATTCAGACTTTCAGGAATCAAGTGAAGATGATTTTAGACCGGTTACTTTCTATCATGACGCAAAAACGGGACAGGAAGTCCGAATTGCAAAAGCACAAGCAATAAAGCCAAAAGAACAAAATAAACACAAAATTTCTTGGTTAAAGCGTCTTTTTAACTTTCTGTTCGGACGCCGTGAAGATACGGTTCTTTTACCTTACAGCATAGAAAAAAAACCTGCTTCATCTGCTTTTATTGATGCAGATACCTTACCGCAGGCTTTAAGAGAAAAAATACTAAAAGAGCAGGATTTAAATAAGTTTAAACACTTTTTAACCGAGCAAATCATAAATCATAATCTGCCTAAATCGCTTGAAAAACTTATTGATGATTTTTCTAAAAGTTTTTATGAACTGCAACAAAACCCTCAGTATGAAGATGAATTTATAACTTTTATCAAAGCACCTTTTTCTTCACCGCTTAACGTCAGCGATAAATTTACTTCTTTATTATTCGTGCTGCTTATTCTTGAAGCCGATCGCCAAGGCTACGATATAGCCTATCTTTTTGTCGGACACCGGCAAATAAAGGAACGCTATGATGCCGTTTTCTCAGACCAAAACTACGACTCGTTGACGATTGAACAACAAAAATCCGCGGCACTTATCCTTACTTCTCTTTTATCAGTAATTTACCGTCTGCAAAGTTACAGTCTTGACAACGAAGGCAACCTTCGCGCTCTGATTACCGAAAATCCCTGCGCTAAAGAAGAAAGTACTCTTCTTATTGATGTAGATGAAAACGTTATGGGACATACGATAAGGATTAAGAGTTTTATTAACTGCGGAAATAATCAGGGAATTTTAATTAAATGCAGCGATGATAAAAGAATTTTCCGTCTTAATTTGATTTGTTCAAATCTGCCGCTGCTTAAAAAAGCGCAGGATCTAAAAGAGAAATTAAAGCCTGCCTTTGAATATTTAGGTTACAACGATCCGCAGATTCATATCCGCCTTGGCAGTAACTTAAAAGTATTTTTAACAAAACAGCCTTTCTTTAAAGACGGACTTGTCTGCCTGCGTGACGAAACAGCAGCCGATCCGGTATTAAGACATCAGCTTCAACTAAATCAATATGAGCTTATCGAATGTCTTTTAAAACTATTAAAAGATCTGAATTTATGTCAATGCGATAAATTAGGCTCGGCATTAAATGAAGAAGACGATCTTGATCTTAAACTCCGTCCGATCTTAGCTATGCGCCACCTAATCTTAAAGCTTTGCAACAATTAAACATGAGGCCGTAAATAAGGCCACATCACAGAGAAAACACTAATTATTTAGTAAAAAACTCTCAAAAGCGTCAAAAACACTGCCATTTTGACTTTTAGGAGCTGCAGGCTTAGGCTCCGCCGGAGCAGGAGCCGGTACATAAGGTTTAACCTCAAAACCATCTGTATTTACTGGAGCATACAGATCCGAACATTTTTTAACCTGCGAAATTTTGTCGGCACGAACCGGATATACGACAAGCCCCGGAGCATTACAGCCGTCTTCCACTATAGTGCCATCTTTTGCAAAGTTTACAAATTTAATGCCTTCAGGACGTTTTAGCTCCAAAGAATTAATTCCGCGTTCTCTTAAATAAGCAGCATAAACACGCTGAGCTCCAGATGCACCGTATAGTCCTGTCGAGCGGTTATCATCAAATCCGACCCAGGTAGTTACAAGTTCTTCCGCATCAAAACCGGTTGACCAGGTATCACGATTATCATTAGTCGTTCCGGTCTTGGTTGCCAAAACCGCATCGGGAAACTCACTGCCAAGTCTTCGTCCGGTACCGATACGTGTAGCTTCAGTCATTCCATACAATGTTAAATAGGTGTCACGCGGATCCAAGGTTCGCTTACCACGGCCGCTGCTTCTTTCATAAACGATTTCACCGTCTTTGACTACGGTTCTTAAAGTTGTGAGATTCTGGTACACACCGTCCGTTGCCATTGAGGCATACATGGAATTGAGCTCATACGGGGTTAATTCGGTAGTTCCTAATAAAATTGACGGATACAGCGGAATATCCTGTTTGATTCCGACTTTTTGCATAGTATCGCGAACATTATTAATGCCTACTCTCATGCCGATACGCACCGTCGGAATATTCAAAGAACGCGCCATGGCTTCAACCACGCGAATAGTACCGCGATACTTACGATCATCATTACGCGGCTGCCATAACTTACCGTCGGCAAGCTTTACGGTAAGGGGCTGATCTTTTACCAGATTGCCCATATGAACTCCGTTATTAAACGCAGTCAAATAGACAAGCGGTTTAACCTGCGATCCGATTTGGCGACGACCTTCAATCACGCGGTTAAAACCGTCATATTTGGGTGTACGGCTTCCGACCACGGCTGAAATTTCGGCTGTACGCCATGAGCTTACAACCATTGCCGCCTCAAGGCCTTTTTTACCGCTGCGCTTTTCTATCGCATCAAGCTCGCTTGCCACGGCTTTTTCAGCTGCAGCTTGCGCCTGAGGATCAAGACTTGTAAAAATCTTAATTCCGTTACCCGACAAAAACTCTGGCCCGAACTGCGAGGAAATCTCATGCTTCAAAACTCCCATAAACGCAGGGGTCTTGGTGTAATTCATCGATCCTCTGGCAATAACATTTAAAGGTCGGGAAGAATATTGAGTAAACTGCGCATCGGTGAGTTTTCCGCGATTTCTTAAGACGGCAAGCACAGTATTGCGGCGCTCCAATGCTTTGTCAGGATGGCGCCACGGATCGTAATAAGACGGACCTTTAATCAAACCGACCAAAAGGGCCATCTGATCTTGCGAAAGCTCCGAAACCGGTACTCCGAAATAAAAATATGACGCAAGACCGAAACCGTAAATTCCAGCATTACCGTTTTGTCCTAAATAAATCTCGTTCATATACGCTTCTAGGATCTGATCTTTGGTATAGCGATGATCCATAATAAGCGCCATAATGACTTCTTTAATTTTACGGCTGTAGCTGCGCTCATTAGTTAAAAAATAATTTTTAACAAGCTGCTGAGTAATGGTACTTCCGCCCTCAACTGCGTGTCCTGCCATAAGATTCTTAACAAAGGCACGCGCAATAGAAATAGGATTTATGCCCAAATGAGAATAAAAAGACCGATCCTCAATTTCCAATAAGGTTGTCACCAGCTCATCAGGTACTTCTTCTAAGGTAATGAAAATACGATCTTCTTTAGGATCGATACGGTTGATTCTGTCAATTAATACCGGATCCATACGCACATAGCTTAATTCCTGCTTTGTGTCAGCATTTATGATTTGATTGACACGCTTATCAGCAAAAGAAATAAGCAGCGCCGTTCTGTCTTCATACGCATCAGGAAAAGCAAAAGGACGTTTTATCACTACAATTCGCGAGTTCTTATAATTAACGGCATACTCACCAGGATCTTTAGGATTTGCCACCTCACGATACTTAAGCAGATTAAGTTCATATACCATCTGTTTTAAGGAAAGACGCTGATCGGGATAAAGCTCCAGCGGCCGCGAATAAACCACTGCAGGCAGCACCCATTTATCATCAACCTCAAATTTGGATAAAACAACGGAATCAAAATAAATAAATAAGATAACAAGTACGCCTAAAAGCGCTACACCGGCTTTAAGACTGAATATCGTAAATTTTTTTGATACTTTTTTAATTAAAGGCTTTTTAGAAGCCTCTTTTTTTTGTTCTTGAGACTCGTTCACACTCAATCCTGCACATATGTCCACATTACTTGAAAATGAAATTATAGCAAAGGATCACAGTTTGAATTTACAAAAAATTTTATCGATTCTATATGTGAAATTTCACGATAAATCACATAATTAAAATAGATTCTTGTATCATTGCAAATTATCAGCGATAATCAAAACTTAAAAATAAGCCTTTAGGATTGCAATCTGAAAAGCTATTTTTAAAAACATAGAAATAAAAAGCTAAAATTAATCGATCATATAGGTACTTACTATGGCTACCGCAACTGACACAAATACTGCTGATACTATTAAAAAAGCAAAGAAAGCAGCAAAGAAAACCGTTGTTGCAAATGAAATGGAATCAATGGGTCCTCTTGCTATTGCCGGAGTTCAGCCTTATCAGGTAAAACCCGGTGAGGAATACATGAATGATGCACAAAAAGAGCACTTCCGTAAAATTCTCACCGCATGGCGTGATCAATTGCGTTCAGAAGTTGATCGTACCGTTGGCCATATGAAAAACGAAGCCGCCAACTTCCCTGATCCTGTAGATCGTGCATCTCAGGAAGAAGAATTTTCCTTAGAGCTGCGTGCCCGCGACCGTGAGCGCAAACTCATCAAAAAGATCGAAAAGACCTTGGTTAAATTAAATAATGACGAATTCGGGTATTGCGAACAATGCGGTGAAGAAATCGGCATTAAGCGTCTCGAAGCCCGTCCTACCGCAGATTTATGCGTCGACTGCAAAGCCTTGGCTGAGATTAAAGAAAAGCAGCTTGAAGGTTAATTAAAGAACCTGCCTTAGGCAGGTTTTCTTTTTTATGACTTATATAGGACGTTTTGCCCCTTCTCCGTCTGGTCGTCTGCATTTTGGCTCAGTAGTCGCTGCCGTCGGTTCTTATTTGCGCGCCAAAAGTCAGGACGGAAAATGGCTTATCCGTATTGAAGATTTGGATACCCCGCGCTGTCCTATAGGAACTGCTGAAATTATCCTTCAAGAACTTGATGCTCTGGGTCTTAAAAGCGACGGGGAAATCTTGATTCAAAGTCAAAGAAAAAAGATTTATGAAAAAGCCTTAAATACGCTTTTAGATGAAAAACAGGCTTTTTTCTGTACCTGCACACGCGCAGAGCTTTCACAAAGACCGTGTTCTTGCTACCTTGAAGCAAAAAGCAAATTTCCTCACGCAAGCGTACGCTTTAAACCTCTAAACGGTTATGAACCTTCATTTCATGATGAACTTAAAGGAGATATCAAAGTAAATCTTCCCGACAAATTCATCACCTTAAAAAGAAGTGACGGGATTATCGCCTATAACCTTGCCTGCGTTATTGATGACGCGCTTTGCCATGTAACGGAAATTGTCCGCGGCAGTGACTTAATTGACGTAACTCCGATACAAATAAGCTTATTTAATGCCCTGCATTATAAAGTTCCTTCTTTTCTGCATTTACCGCTTGCTCTTGAACAAAACGGCAGCAAACTGTCAAAGCAAAACCATGCCAAGGCTATTTTTGATGTACTGACAGTTCAGGAAATTCTTATTGCGGTTTTACAGTTTTTAGGACAAAACACAAATCAATTAAATAAAAGCATGGATGTAAACTCAATATTAAGTTTTGCAGTTGAAAACTTCAGATTAGATAAAATCCCTGCAGCATCAAGCGTCGCACCTGACAATCTTTTCTGAAATTTCTTACTTTTTTTATTGTTTTCTAAAATGAAGTATTTACCCGTGTCTTGGCTTTTTTTATGAGTTTTTAGACTTCATAAGGTATAATGTGCACTTTGAAAATGATGGAATCGTGCTTTTGTGTGCACTATATAAAAATAATGACAGCGTTTCCTTTATATATAAATCTTCCATGAAACGCATATTATCAATAACTCATAAAAGAGGTATTTTAAAATTTCCGCTCTGTTAAACGGCCTTAGCGATATTCTTAAGAAAAATAAAGGCCTCGTAAAAAAACACGGTTTTGCCAAATTAGTAATTGAACGCAGCCAGCATAATATTTCACGGCAAAACATTTCAAAAAATGCATTAAATACTTTATATCGCCTCCGTCAAGGCGGTTATCAGGCATATCTGGTCGGCGGATGCATACGTGATATGCTGCTTGGAAAAGTCCCTAAAGATTTTGATATCTCAACCAACGCCACCCCGGAGCAGGTTCATCGACTGTTCCGCAATTCACGCATCATCGGACGTCGTTTTAAAATAGTTCACGTGGTTTTCGGACAGGAAATCATTGAAGTAACCACATTTAGAAGTGCCGTTAACGGTAATCTCGGCCGCAATCAAATCCAAAACGATGACGGCATGCTTATTCGTGACAACAGCTACGGCAAAACGCTTGAAGAAGATGCGACGCGCCGTGATTTTACGATTAATGCCATTTACTATGACATTTCAAACTTTACCCTAATTGATTTTCACGGCGGACTTTACGATTTAAATAACGGAATTATCGATATTATCGGCGATCCGCATACCCGATATCAGGAAGATCCGGTGCGCATGATACGTGCCGTACGCTTTAGCGCCAAACTCGGCTTTAAGATTTCAAAGCGTACTGCAGATCCGATTAAAACCCACTCGGCACTACTGCTTAACGTGTCAAATGCCCGTATGTTTGATGAGGTCAATAAGCTGTTTTTAACCGGCCACGGTCTGCAAAGCTTCCACAAACTCAGGGATTTCGGACTTTTTAACCTGCTTTTCCCGGGTCTTGACGGTTTTATCGAAAACAAAGATTACCAAGCATTCGTCGAATACGCCTTGGCAAGTTCCGACCAGCGTTTTGCCCAGCAAAAACGCAATATGCCGCATTTCTTATATACGATTATGTTCCTCGGCAAATTCAGAGCGCTGATGATAAAGCACTATGAATTAAATGAATCAAGAATTCATCAAGTTGCAGATGACGTAATCGCTGACGAAATATGTCAAGAAATGCTTATGGAACAAAATGCGGTCACCGCTTTACCGTGGCAGGTCTCGGCGGATATCAGGAAATTGCTTAAAAGTCAGAATGAACTTTTGAATATCCATGACCAAAATGCCGTAGCGGCTATGGCTGAATCTAATATCCTGCGAGCCTCTTTTGACATTTTTAAACTCAGAGCCAAATTCGAGCCGTATTTAAGCCCCTATATCCGTTTCTGGCAACCCTATTACGACAGAAGCAGTCAAAGAGCGGAGCAAAGACGCGCCTTATTCAACAAAAAAGAAGATCAAACTTCAGCAAACGCCAAAGGCAAGCAAAAGAAAAACAAGCCTGCAGAAAAAAACGAAGGCTATAAACGTGAAAAAGCAACGTCTCGCGCCGAACGTCTGGCAAAGGCCAGAGCATGGCGTGCCGCTATGCATTTAGATCCTTAAATTTATGAACAGAGCATTAATTTCTTTAGGTTCAAATTTAGGTGACAGCAAAGCTACTTTAAAAAACGCTCTTGCTTTACTTGAACAGACACCGGGAATTAAGGTAGATAAGATATCGTCGTTTTATAGGACCCCTCCTGTAGGAGGAGTATTGCAGGATGACTTTATCAATGCCTGCGCTTTATTAAGTGTCACTCTTAATGCGCATGATTTGATGCAAACTCTCTTAAATATAGAAAAAGAGTTTAAACGGGAGCGGATCATAAGATGGGGACCTAGAACATTAGATCTTGATCTTATAGATTTTAACGGGGAAAGAAGTGACGATCCTTTTATTACGCTTCCGCACCCGCGAGCTTATCAAAGAGCTTTCGTGCTTATTCCGGCAAATGAAATCGCTCCTGATCTTTTGCTTGGCGGTAAATATTCAGTACAACACTATTTAAAAAAGTTGTCGGAAAACGACATCAAAGGAATTACTAAATTAAGCTATGCCCAATAACGTAAATCTAAAGCTTATTGTAGGTCTTGGCAATATCGGCCCTAAATATGAACATACGCGGCATAATATGGGCTGCGATTTGTTATTTAATATTGCAGATAAATACCGCATTAACCTAAATCCTGAAAGCAAATTTTCAGGATTAGTAGGACGAGGCAGTATCGAAGGTAAGGAAGTACGACTTGTCTTCCCTACTACCTTCATGAATGAGAGCGGACGCAGCGTTGGCGCTTTATGTAATTTTTTCCGCATCGCACCTGAAGAAATCCTGGTACTGCATGACGATTTGGATCTGCCGCCCGGCACCATCAGATTTAAATTCGGCGGCGGGCTTGCAGGACATAACGGACTTAAAAGCATAACAGCTTGTCTGTCAGGGGCCCAAAATTATTATCGCCTGCGCATCGGCATCGGACATCCTGAACGTTCTGACGTAATAAATTGGGTATTAAACCGTCCGGCACCGCAAGATCGCGATAAAATTGATGCGGCTTTAGATGCCGCCCTTTTAGGGATCGGAACTTTATTTAAAGACGGGGTGAATAAAGCCACCTCCTTTATCAACGGATTTAAACCTCTTTAGGAGAAAGACATGGGATTTAATTGTGGAATCGTCGGTTTGCCTAACGTCGGCAAATCAACTCTTTTTAACGCTCTGACTAAAGCCGGCATCGCAGCTGAAAATTTCCCGTTCTGCACCATTGAGCCCAATACCGGCATCGTCCCGGTTCCCGATGAGCGTCTTGATAAAATCGCCGCTATCGTGAACCCGCAGAAAATCGTCCCTACCGCAATGGAATTCGTGGATATCGCAGGTCTTGTCAAAGGAGCCTCCAAAGGTGAAGGTCTTGGCAACCAATTTTTAATGAATATTCGTGAGACCGATGCTATTGCTCACGTCGTACGCTGCTTTGACGATCCGAACGTAATTCACGTCAACGGTAAAGTCGATCCTATTTCTGATGTCGAAATCATCAATACCGAGCTTGCTCTTGCAGATCTTGACGTCTGCGATAAAGCTCTGCAGCGCCTTGAAAAACGTGCCCGTACCGGCGGTGATAAAGAAGCGTTAGCCCAGGTAGTTGCGCTTGAAAAATGTAAACCGGCACTTGAAGAAGGCAAGATGCTGCGTCAAATCTCTTTTACCAAAGAAGATCTTCATGCACTGCGCGGCTTCAACTTCCTGACCTTAAAGCCGGTTATGTACATAGCCAACGTCTCGGAAGACGGTTTTACCGATAATCCTTATTTAACAAAGCTAGAAGATTATGCTGCAAAAGAAAACTCCATAGTCGTACCGGTTTCAGCTGCAATTGAAGCAGATTTAGCTTCTATGGAGCCTGAAGATCGTAAAGAGTTTATGGACAGCCTCGGTATCTCCGAGCCGGGACTTAACCGTGTAATCCGCGCAGGTTATAAGCTGTTAGGTTTGCAGACATTCTTTACAGCAGGTCCTAAAGAAGTTAGAGCTTGGACCGTCAAAGTCGGTGCCACTGCGCCGCAGGCTGCAGGCAAGATCCACTCTGACTTTGAACGCGGATTTATTCGTGCTCAAACCATAGCCTATGACGATTTCATTAAATACGGCGGGGAGAACGGAGCCAAGGAAGCAGGAAAATTGCGTTCCGAAGGCAAAGACTATATCGTTCAGGACGGCGATTTATTTGAATTTTTATTTAATGTCAAATAAGTTAAATCAAGTGATGGAAAAGGCGGGTTTCCCCGCCTTTTTCGTATAGGAAAAAGATGCTTAATCTTCCATCATCTTGATACCGTTGACGATAAACAAATCACCTTTAATTTGTTCAAGCACCAACTCACTTGCTCCGCTGTTCATAGCACCTAATAAACCGTTGTTAGGCGACATGCCCATGCACACCATGCGGGCCTCAATATCGTGGCTCAAATGCGGAATTTCTTCATCAACGCGTCCGATAAGGACATGAGTACGCTCTGCAGGAATTCCGTGTTTATCGGCAAACTCCTTGAGCAGATCTCCGTGATAATCGGCTCTATCATCAGCAGGACCGGCCTGTCTGAACATCGGAGACATAGAAGTATTTCTGGTTCTAATGCCAAGATGCAAAGGAGAAACCACATTCGCTACATGAATTTCACCGTTAAAGTTATTGGCAAACATCGTTGCAGCCTCAAACAACTTATCATCGGCAAGAACCTCATGATCTTCGGCTTCAAAATCGATGCACAGCAAAATAGCTTTGCCCAGACGCTGCGGAGCATGCGCATCTTTAACGACAAGCAAAGGTATGCTTATAAGACGCATAATGCTGCAGTCAATCGTACTGATGAACAAATCTTTAATCGTGTTGCGTTTATTAGCCGAAATTATTGCAAAAAGATAATTTCCCTCTTTAGCTTCCATAACGAAAGCTTCCGGAACATTCTTATTAAAAATAATCTTCGGAATAAAATGATTAATGCTCGGATAACGCTGCGAAATCTTTAACATTTCACGAGACATCTGCTGTTCAAGCGTCGGCTTGGTCAAATCGTCAAATTCGTGAATAACGCGGCAGGCAACAACCTCAAGCTCCGGCATAAAACGGGCAAATTCTGCCGCCCGTTCCATGGCCGGCTGCACTTCTCCGGGTTTTAACAATACCAGGACACGCATTTTTTCCCCGTCCATAACAAACTCCTTATGTCATAATATTTATTTATAATTTAGTATAAAATTTTAGGTCATAAGATAAATATTGATAAATATTTGAAGTAAAGCATAGCTTTTTGCTCAATTCGTCGACTGTGTCACGCAAAAGAATAATTTTTTCTAAAAATAACAGTTAAAAATTTCATTAAACTAAAAATAAACAATATGTAAAACAGCTAATTGACATCCTCCTTTTTAGATAAGTTATTCTCATAATAGAATTATTCTGCCTTTTTATCTGCAAAATTAATTGAATGACACCAATATTTTTAACTATGAGGTACCAGCCTAATCTACCGCTGCCTCCTTAAAAAAAGCATATTTTTATCAGACTTTTTTAATGAGCATTAACCATCTATTGCTTTAACCAACCTACTTATCTGCATTAGAGACAACGGTCCAATTAAGTGCAAAATGCACTTTTTTAATTATGTGTTTTAAAATTAAAAAAGTTTCATTATCAATATTTTTAACACTATGCAAAACATTTCATTATCCTGGCAAAACGCAGTATTTAAATTAAGTGAAAAACTGTCCGTTTCCATTCCTGCTTTAAGACTTAACTCTCATGATTTAATTGTATTAATCGGCAGCAACGGCTGCGGCAAAACTTCAGTTGCGCGTGCGCTTGCCGGAGAACTGCCGTTATTGGAAGGGACTGCTCCGCAACATTTCAATGCGGCATTGGTATCTTTTGAGAAACAGCAAAAATTATTTGAAGATGATTATAATCTGCGCAATACCGACGCGGCGAGCGAACAGGAAGAACGCGGTTATACTCCGCGCGATCTGTTAAAAGATTCCGATCCTAAAATATTGTGGGAAGTAATAAAAGCTTTTAATCTTGCCAATCTACTCGATCGTCCGGTTCGTCTTTTATCTGGAGGTGAAGGACGCAAAATCCTTATTGCCCAGTGTCTGTGTACCTCGCCCGATCTTCTAATCCTGGATGCCCAGTTTGATGCTTTGGATGTTAAGTCCCGTCAAAATCTTTTAGAAATCATCTCCTACATTCACGAAAACTATGAAATTCCTATAGTCCTTATAGTCAATCGTCCTGATGAAATCCCCGCCAATCTTTCAATGATGGGAATCATTCAAGATCTTAAAATTATTAAAATCGATAAAAAAGAAATTATCGAAAAAGATGAAGACGCCAAAGCACTGCTCTTTTGCGGCAATCTTCCTGACATAACTTTACCTAAAGCTCCGGCAAAATTCAGACTTCTTCCTTTAAATCCCGGACCTTTAGTCGAACTTAAAAACGTCAACATCACCTATAATCGTCCGATTTTCAAAGATCTGAATTTCACCGTAATGCCGCATGAGCACTGGCAGATTTCAGGACCTAACGGTGCCGGGAAATCGACATTGTTGTCACTTATAACAGGAGATAATCCTTTAGTCTATACCAATGATGTTACCGTCTTCGGCTTTAAGCGCGGCAGCGGTGAATCAATTTGGGATATAAAAAAATACTTCGGTGTTGTAAGCGGCGCATTGCATCTTGACTATCGCGTCAGTGCTCCGCTTATAAATGTGGTTTTATCAGGCTTTTACGATTCAATCGGACTGTATAACCGCCCGGGTGATGAAGAAATCAACTGCGCCAAAGCATGGCTTAAACTTATAGGACTTGAGCATAAAGAGCAGATGAGCTTTAAACAGCTGTCTTTCGGGCAGCAGCGTATTTTGCTCATAGTAAGAGCCCTCGTCAAAAATCCGCCGCTTTTGATTCTCGACGAACCGCTGCAAGGACTTGACAGCTATGCTCGCGCCATGGTGCGTTCATTTATTTCCTATTTCATGCACCACGGTGACACCAGCATTTTGTTCGTATCCCATCATGCAGAAGACGCACCTGAAGGCATCACCAACAAGCTTACCTTCGTGCCCGTCGGTGACAACAACTATGAAATAGTTCAGGAAAAAGTTAAAGACTGATCTACTTGCGGCACAAATAATCGCCTTTACAGATATATTTATACGTCGTCAAATCTTTAAGCCCCATCGGCCCTCTCACATGCAGTTTCTGCGTTGAGATGGCCACCTCTGCCCCCATACCGAACTGACCTCCGTCAGTAAAACGGGTGGAGGCATTAACATAAACGCAGGCAGATCCGGCACCGTTGCAGAAAATTTCCGCATTCTTGCAAGAATCAGTCAAAATCGAATCGGAGTGATGCGCTTTATGTCTGCGTAAATGTGCCACAGCATCTTTTACATCTTCAACAGCCGCAATATTTAATGCAAGGCTTAACCACTCCGTATCAAATAAAGTAGGATCTCCGCGATGCAAATACGGATACTCTTTTGCTTTACATAAAGTAAAAATATCGCCGTGGGCATAAATTTCTATCTGATACTTTTCAAGTTCAGGTAAAAGCATATCAATAAGCGGAACCGCTATATCCTCATGTAAAAGCAAAGTGTCAAGCGCATTACATGCCGACGGCTTTTGTACTTTGGAATTTATAATGATATTAACCGCTTTAATCAAGTTGGCAGTCTTATCAACAAAGATGTGGCTTACGCCGAAGCCGCCTACAATCACGGGCATAGTCGCAAATCTGACGCACATTCTATGTAAAGCTTCGCCGCCGCGCGGAATAATAACGTCAATATAACTGTCAAGAGAAAGCATTGTCTTGATAAGCTCTCGATCGGGCGAATCAATGAAGGTAACTGCGCGCGGATCTATCTGATACTCTTTTAATACTTTATGCAAAATCCTGACTAAAACTAAATTGGTTTTAAGCGCTTCCTTTCCTCCGCGCAATACGCAGGCATTTCCTGATTTTAAGCATAAAGACGCAATATCAACGGTTACGTTAGGCCTTGCCTCATAAATAACACCGACTACACCTAAAGGCACGCGCTTTTTATAAAGCGTAAGAGTGCTCTCAACAGTGCGCCCCTCATAGATTTCTCCGACCGGATCGGGTAAAGCCGCAACTTTTTTCACGCCGTCCACCATTTCTAAAAAGCGCGAGTCATTAAATTTAAGCCGATCAACCAGAGCCTTAGGGAGATTGTTTTCCTTTGCTGCAAGTACATCTTCATTATTTGCCGCAAAAATTTCTTCTTTAAAAGCCAAAAGCTCATCAGCAAGCTTTAATAAAAGATCATTTTTATTCCGTGTAATTAAATCTGCGATTTCAAAAGAAGCCTCATAGGCTCCTTTAGCCATTTCTACTATATCCATCACTTATGATCCTAAAACAACCAAATCATCGCGGTGAACCACTACCGCTCCATGATCAAATCCTAAAATAGCATCAATATCTTGAGATTTTTTTCTTTTAATGCGATCAACTTCATCAAATGAGTAACGACTTATACCCTTTGCTAATTTTTTACCCGACAAATCGCACAAAGTAACAATAGAGCCGCGATAAAATTCACCTGCAACTTTTATTATGCCGGAAGGCAGCAAACTGGCTCCGTTTTTAATAATTGCCTCTTTTGCCCCGTCATCGATAAAAATCTGTCCAGAGCTTTTGGCCATTGTAGAAAGCCATAATTTTTTTACCATAAGAGGAGAATGAGTCGGCTTAAAAAAAGTAGCCTCACCTTCACCCTTTACCAAATCAAAAACGATTTCAGGTTTTGCCCCTGATGCGATAATAAGTTCCATACCGGCTTTTAGCGCCGTTGATGCAGCCTTAATCTTGGTCGCCATACCTCCCGTACCTAAAGAAGTTCCGGCACCTCCTGCAAGCTCATAGAGTTCATCAGTAATTTCATGAACCTCTCGAATCAGTTTGGCATCTTTAAACTTACGCGGATCTTTAGTGTAAAGCCCTTTTTGATCGGTAAATAAAATAACCTGCGAGGCTTCGGCAAGAATTCCTGAAATTGCCGCAAGGTTATCATTGTCACCTACTTTTATTTCCTGAATGCACACTGCGTCATTTTCATTAATCACGGGAACGATATTAAAGTCCAGCAAAGCCTTTAAAGTATCGCGTGCGTTTAAAAAGCGTTCTCTATCATCAAGATCGGCTCCGGTTAAAAGGATCTGTCCGATATGAATATCATAAATAGCAAAAAGGCTTTCCCAAATTTCAATCAGCCGTCCTTGACCTACAGAGGCTAAAAGCTGTTTTGAGCTTAACACTGCAGGAAGCTGCGGATCGCCAAGCAGCTCACGACCTGCAGCGACGGCTCCTGATGATACTAAAACTACCTTATATCCTGCTTTTTTAAGTCCGGCTATTACCCTTACAACTTCAAGCATATGAGCATGATTTAAATGCTTTGAACCTAAAGTTAAAGTACTGCTGCCTAACTTAATAACTATGGTTTTACTCATAACTTATGTAAACTGCTCTTTAAAAAACTTACCGACAAGTGCTGAGGCTCTGGAAAAAGACAAATCGGATGAAAATTCTTTAAAATCAACAAATTCGTTGTTTTTAAATGCATCAGCCACAGCGTGGGCATCTTCAACTAAAGGCTTATCGCTGCTGGAAACCGCCACACAGCAATTAACCGGGCACTTTCCTGAAGATGACAGCAATCCTTGCTGTTTTAAAGATAAAATCTGCAGCTGCGGCATCAAAGTATCCCAATTTGATGCATCGGCATTTAAGCGGTTTGCTATGGATGAACGCAAACATAAAGGAGCACCCGACAAATAATTTACATTAGTAAAAATATTATGTACGGTCGGATCAAGCACCACAAGACCATTAACCAAATCAGTACGTAAAACTGCAAGTCTCACTGCAGCTGCGGCACTTAAGTGCAAACCGAACAGCCCGATTTTTGTTGAATCAATAAACTTAACTTTCTCTTTTAAATGCAAAATAGCATTTTCGGCGATTTCCGAATAATTTTCATCAAGAATAAGATTTGCACTGTTGCCAAGACCCGGCATATCTACCACGAAAGCAGCGATACCCAATGGCCTTAATTCATCATTAAAGATACGGAAAAAGTCGGTTGCAGTCTGATCATAAGCGCCGAGCATCACTACGCAGGGATGCAAATCCTTATTATCGGGACTGTGCAGATAACCGATAACTTTCTTGCCTCTTACCGTAAACTCCTCTTCAGAATAATACCCGCACTTTTTTGAGTTAACGAAAATTTCACGATAAGCTTTTCGCCCGTACATAGAAGATTCTGCTGCAAGAACGTCTCCTTTTAAATTCGGATAAGCGGCAATGGCAAAATAACGTGACGCCATACGATATTGATGGCTTGCAAGCTCAAATTTATTATCTTCAATAGCCTTTTTAGCCATTAAAATTCTTTTTTGCGCAATGCTTGCAAACTCGTAAATCCAATTGCCAGGACCGTATAAAGATACGGTATCAAACATATTTTCCCTGCTTCTTTTTTCCTCAGAGCAGGCTATATTTGACAGAGCTTCTTCAATATCAAGAGGATTTCCACCCATCCACGACCACATATAACGGTTAAGCGGACGATACCAATTTGCATGAAAGCCGGATCCTGAATATGGTTTTAAAACGATATCCGGAATTGCTGCCCCTGAATTTGAGATAAGAGACGTTTCAATATAATTAGGCTGCGGCTTAAATAAGATTTGACTTAAATTAAGATCGCTTTTTTCTTCCATGCAGTAGCTCCGGAATTAAGATTAATCTTAAAAAACCTAAAAAAGTAAAGGCCTGCAGATTAAAGTAAAGTGCAGACCTTTTCATTGTACGCAAAAACAGAACTTTTTTTTAGATCTTTGACAAGTGTTCTAACAGCTCACTTAAATTCTTACGTCCGAAACTTACATCACTGTCATTTACCACAAGGCACGGTACTGACATGACTTTATATTTGCTTCTAAGATCAGGGAACAAATTGACGTCATAAACTTCAGCCGTAACTTTATCGTTAAGTGCAGCAAGACGCTGAGCGGCAACTACTAAATCAGGGCACATGGTGCAGGATAAGGAAATTAAGATCTTAAGTGAAAACGCCTTATCTATAGCAATAGCTCTTGCTTTGTCAGCATCATCAATCTGCTGACCGGGACCTGCTGCATTGTATAAACCCAAAATAAATGAAGTAAATTCATGACCGCCGGGAACACCGTGGAAAGCAAGACCGCTGTAAGTACCGTCGGCTTTCAGCAGACGAACGACCGGAGTATCTGCTCCTCCTGATACCGTCTTAACCTCAAGTTTGTCGGTAAGAGCGGCAAGTTCCTGCATCGCACCGACAAGCTCGGCTGATTTTTCAGAAGCATCGGTTCCGACCTCTAATATAAGCTTATTTTCCATTCTCTCAAATACTGCATTTAATTGAGGAATCATCTCGGCGCTGACAAATTTACCTTCATTTTCAGGCTCGGGAGCTAAAGAGGCACGGCTTTCTTCAGGTGCTTTACGGGTTGCATTAGGCACTTCAGGGACAAGACCGGTTTTATCATGCATCATTGCCGCACGTTTTTCCATTGCGCAGGCCGCAAGCGCACCGTCGGCTACGGCTGTCACTACCTGACGCAGCGGTTTAATGCAGACATCTCCGCCGGCAAATACGCCTTTTACATTCGTCTCCTTATTTTCATCGGTAATAATGTACCCCTGATCGTTTAATGCCACTTTGTCTTTAACCAATGAAGTATTCGGCACGTATCCGGCAAAAACAAAGACGCCGAAAGTATCATCTCCCGCAGCACGATACTCATCTGTTGCATTGGTCTTATTATTAAGCAATGTAGCGCTGACGATCCCCATATCATTGCCTTCCACACCTACGAGCTCATGATTAAAAAGCACGATGATCTTAGGATGGGACATCACTTCATCGGCAATGCTTCTTGCACAGGAAAATGCATCTTTACGGACTAAAATCGTCACTTTTGACGCATAACGGGTAAGGAACATTGATTCTTCAGCAGAAGCAAAGCCTCCGCCAATTACCAACAATTCTTTTCCGGTAAAGAACTCACCGTCACAAGTAGCGCAATAAGCCACGCCGCGACCGCGGAATTCATCCTCACCATTAAAGCCAACACGGCGCGGATTGGCTCCGGTTGCTATCATTACGGAAAAAGCCCTTAATGTGCCGCGGCTTGTCACAACACTCTTTATGTCACCGTCAAGTTTTAAATCGGTAACCTCAGCTAAAAGAAATTCCGCGCCGAAATTCTGCGCCTGACGACGCATAGTCTCAGTTAAAGCCTCTCCGCTGGTTTTCTCGACACCTGGGTAGTTAACCACCTCATGAGTGATGGTAATTTGTCCGCCGAAGCGATCTTTTTCAACCACCAAAACACGATAACGAGCTCTGGCAAGATACAAGGCAGCGGTTAATCCGGCAGGTCCTCCGCCCACGATGACGGCATCATATAATTCATTATTGGACATCTTTGAATCCTTACTTTGTCTGATATTAAAGACAATCTTACAACTGAAAAAGGCCCCGCCTGCTTTGAACTCTACCCCGTAGAGTAGACCGGTTAAGG
>NZ_GL830946.1 GCF_000188195.1 Succinatimonas hippei YIT 12066 | reverse complement strand
ATCATCGGCCTTTAGGCCGGTGAGGATGTCAACAACAAATACCGATCTCGTATTTCCCTTAAACATACCGCATTGAATATGAAATGAAGATCCAAATACTCCAAGTAAAGCAACATAACCATTAGTATGATGAAATTTTCCATCCGGAGCTTCTGCTAACAGACCCCAACTTATCAGTACATTTTTAGTAATATTCTTAATGGACTCTTTTTGTACTTCAGATCTACAGTTAGCAAGAGCTACTTGTTTCAATCTTATACATAGATCTTGAATTTCCTTATCATTTACCACCAAATCTTTACGCGCTACCGAATCATAAGAACGACCTTCATCTTCATAATACATTTCAGCTGTAAGCTCTATTCCTGCAAGTCTTGAAGTTCCTGATACTCGTATATATGTGCCATCAACAATACCTTTTGCTTTAATATAATAAGGGCGTTGTCTTCCGGCGTTGATTTCTACAACAATAATTGTTTTTTCATCAATAGTTTGTAAATATACATCAGGAACAATCACAGGCTCACAACTGTCAGAAATAGCTGTTGTAATAGCATCAATCTCTGAAAAAATCTTTTCTTTTGGAATTCCTACAACACGACCTAAATCATCCACGCCAAAAAGAATATAACCCCACTCCCATTAGCAAAAGCAACAACTGACTTAATATATTTAATACTGTCCTTAGGACGCTCAACTTTAAATTCTACATTTTTAGACTCGCCTGCAAGCATTTCTTCTATCGTCATAACTTTCTTACAGTCCTTATGTTTTTTCACTGAATTTTCAAAAATTTTTTATCATCCATTCAATTATAATGTAAAAATTTTAGAACAATTTACCTTTCATATTTTCCATACTTGACATAGTCAATCTTACATCCTAACCTACAGCCCGACATTAAACACAGTTAAATCTACAAAACTTAACTTTTAATCATATTTACTCAAAAATGCTCCAAGAAATTTTAGATGAAATAATTTTATTCAGCGTTTCTTTTATAGCTAACCTTTTTGCCTCGGTTTCAGGAGGCGGTGCAGGTTTTGTACAATTTCCTCTTCTTATATTAATGGGACTTCCTTTTGCCGAAGCCTTAGGAACTCACAAAGTTGCCGTAATCTTTCTCGGTGTCGGAGCTTTGAGCAAGAAAAAAAGCGAACACGGCAAATTCAATCTCGACCGGCAGATTGCGCTTCTTATGCTCTTTATCGGCTGTCCGGCCGTCGTTGCCGGAACGCTTATAGTCATCAGCGTTCCTTCGCAAATTGCCGAAATAGCAGTAGGCATAATTACTATCGCAGCAGGTTTCTACACTTTCTTTAAAAAGCAATTCGGATCAAATGCCAATCCCGAGCGTTCTAAACTGCGGGTTTTAGCTGGAACGTTAGCTATTATTGCAGTGGGCTTATTTTCAGGATCTTTATCCTCAGGTGCAGGTCTTTTTGCCACACTTACCTTTGTTTCAATTTTCCGTTTGGATCTTAAAAGCGCAATTTTACATACTATGGTATTCGTAGCAACAATTTGGAATATCGTGGGAGCGATTACCGTAGGATCGGTAACCGCTATTCATTGGGCATGGGTGCCGGTACTGATTGCTGCTACTTTTTTAGGATCTTTTGCCGGCACAACGCTTTTAATTAAACTTCCGGTAAAAATAGTACGACTAGTTTTTTCCTGCGTGGCTATTATGAGCGGCATAATCCTCATATCTACAGCCGTGTAGATCGTTTTGCTCAATACCGATATTGCTGATATGATCTTTAACCGCGATCTTAATAAGCATCTTGGCTAAATCAGGATCGCGCTTTGCTCCTCGCAGCATTTCCATCAAATCCACTTGGAAATTAATCTCGTTGTCAACCAGCTCCTGCTCTCGCATAGCATCTTCATCAAGATCTTCATCGGTATTGTTTTCTACCATTCGCACCACTGCTGCAAGACTCGATCTTGATGCTATTTCCGCCTCATCGCCCTGGTGAAGAATAATTGCATCAAAAGCGGCAGTTAAAGACGCTGCGGCATCTAAAGCAAATAAAGTCCCGAGGCTGTCTCCGTCTTTATCCGGATCGGGAACAAAAGGATCAAAAACATCCAAAACCTTTTCTAAATCTATGTGATTGAATTTATCTAAGTGATATTCCCAAAGCTTTTTTAACGCGAAATTATATTCCGCTTTGCCCTTATGCTTTACGGTATCTACCCATAATTCAAAATTAGGGAACTGACGATGGGCTAAAACCAAAGCAAAAAGGCTTTGACGCCACGGAGACAACTTATTTAAAGTCGGATAAAACTTTTCACCGAATAATGTCATGAAACAAAACCTTACACGTTAATTTTCTTTACAGAGATTTTACACAGATTTGCTACAAAGATAGAACATGTCTTCAGAAAATCAGGAACTAAAAATGCAGCTTTATTTTGTTAATGTCGGTTACGGAGAATCTATCGTTATCAAAAACGCAGAAAAAGCTATTGTCATAGACGGTGGACCTGACGACAAAGAAACTTATGAAGAAAAAGGGACAATCCGTCTGCACGAGTTTCTAAAAAAGATAGAGATAACAACAATTGAGGCGATGATCTTAACTCATCTTCATTATGATCATGTAGGCGGACTTTATAAAGCCGCCTCCTGCTTTCCCGTTAAAAATTTTTATACTGGATTGATTACCGAAATTGCTCCTCAAGCCGTAAGTTATATCAACGAAAATTTAGAAGAAAATATTTCCACCTTTATGCGCGGAATTTCCATCTATGAAAAATTGCTTAAAACTCTGACTCAAAACAAAGTCACTTGTTGTGAAATTTCCAAAGAAGACCGGCTCTCTTTTTTTGACGGACAAGTACAAATTCAAACACTGGGAATAAGCAAAGACGCTTTATTAAAACGCAAAAATATGCTCGAAAAAGCTTTTTTAGGCTATCAAAATCCCGACAGTCAAAAAATTATGCTTAAATTTGATAAAAGTGAAAACTTATTTTCTCTAGCACAATTCGTCACAGTTAAAAACCGTTCTTTCATGCTTACGGCAGATCAGTCAGGAATTGCACGTTTTGCCGATGAACTGCAGCGTTCTAATGTAGTTAAACTAACCCATCACGGACAAATCGACGGCATGCCGCCCTGTCTTATCGATATCTGCAAACCTTCTTTTTTCGTTATCTGCGCCGATATTAACCGTACATACAACAGCGCTCGTCCGGAAATAGTTGCCGCAGCTCAAGATTATTTAAATAAAGAATCTATAGCCGGTAAAGTTTTTATTACCGGAATGCTTAACAAAAGCTTTCCCTTTAATAAAGAAGTTTGCGCAGTAGGCTTTGACTGCACAAAGGATCTGACGTATTTTCCCGTAATCAAAAATTAACTTTACAAAATCCTTACATAAAACAAATTTGTATTTAAAAAGTGTCTGCTAATCTTACGCCAGCTTTTTTAAAGGTGTAAGTATGATTAGCAACAAACGACAAAAAACCGTAAAAGGAATATGCCTTGCCTTTTTAATGGTATGGACGCTCTTTCCTATTTACTGGATGTTTACCCTTTCAATCCGCAGTCAGGATGATTTGAACTCGGGATTCTCTTTTTACCCGCGATCTTTTTCTCTTGATAATTTTATCGGTCTTTTTACGGAAAAAGGATTTTTGAACGCCATCTTAAATTCTTTATTCGTAACCTGCACTTCTTTGTGCGTATCCTTAGTGTTCGGCGTAATGTGTTCTTACATATTATCCCGCGCCAGATTCAAATTCGGCATGAAGGGCCCGATGCTTTTCTGGGTTCTTCTTATTAGAATTCTGCCGCCTATTTCCCTAGCGCTGCCGCTTTACATCATGATGACATCTTTGGGCATCATCAACACCATGACTCCGATCGTGCTTGCCCACATTTTAATTAACGTACCTTTTATCATCTGGTTCCTTTTGTCATTCTTCCAAAAACTTCCTGTCGAAGTCGAAGAAAGCGCTATGGTTGACGGAGCCAGCGAATGGCAGATGTTTACCAAAATCGTTCTGCCCCAGGTTCTACCCGGTCTTACCGCAGTCGGTATCCTTTCTTTCATGACTTCATGGAATGAATACCTTTACGGTGTAATTTTCGTGCAGGATCCGCAAAACTTTACCATTCCCCTGCTGCTTTCCACCATGAACTCCGAACAGGAGCTCACTCAATGGGGCATGGTCGCGTCAGGCGGAGTTATCTCCTTAATCCCGGTTTTATTTTTCGTAATTTTTGCACAAAACTTCTTAATCTCAGGACTGTCAAGCGGTGCTGTGAAAGAGTAAACCAAAGGAAAAAATCATGAAACATTCACGCTTATTTAAATCCGCAATCTCCGTATTAGCCGGTGCCGTCATACTAAGCTGCAGCGCCTCTGCCGCTCTTGCCGATGACGAGGTAACCCTTACCATCGCCGCACGCGGCGGTTCACACGTTGACGTAATCAATGCCGTTAAAGATAAGTTTGAAAAAGAAAACAACTGCACCATTAAAATTCTGGGTCTTGAAAACGCTTCTTTAAAGCAGAAAGTTTCCCTTGACTCCCGCAATGAAGAAGGTGCCTTTGACCTTGTAATGCTTGACGATCCGTGGATCCCCGAATTTGCCGCAGGCGGTTTGCTTTTAAACTTGACGCAAAACGGTTATAAAGACGATCCTGATTTCGTCACCACCTCTCTTGCCGTATGTAAAGAGCCCTATGCTACCGGCGATACCTACGCTCTGCCTTTTGCCGGCAACGTAACTTTGCTTTTCTATAATGCCGGTGTTCTTGATAAAGTCGGCGCTAAAGTTCCTGATAACTGGCAGGATGTTTTAACCGTCTCGCAAAAAGTAAAAGATCAGGGACTTTTAGGCTATTTAGTCCGCGGACAACAGGGCAACCCGATAGTCGGTGACTATCTGCCGATTTTGTGGGCTATGGGCGGTGACGTTTTTGATAAAGATATGAAGAACGTAACCGTAAACTCACAAATTGCCAAAGACGCCCTTGCCTTATACATCGAACTTTACAAAACCGGCGCCAATTATGACAAAAATGACCTTGTAGCCTCCGTATCCAAAGGCAAAGCCGCCATGAGCCTCGGCTGGCCGTCATGGTTTATCTCTGGCTCCGATTCTTTAGCCAACTATGCCGTAATTCCGGGCAAGAAAGACGCTTCCTCACCTGAATACAGCGCAGGAGTAATCGGCAACTGGATGATGGGCGTTACCGCCAACACCACGCATAAAGATCTTGCCGTCAAATTGCTGCAATACCTAACTTCAGCTGAAGTACAGATCAGCGCTGCCGACAAAGGTGCCGTTCCTACCCGTACTTCTGTCTTCAACAATGCTGATTTGAATGCCAAATATCCGTTCTATCAGGTATTGCTCAAAGGTACTGAAAAATCCAAAGTTCGTCCTCGTACTCCGCTTTGGGGTGAAATCGAGAACGTCTACGGTATCGAGCTTTCCAATGCTTTAACCGGACAAAAATCAATTGATGATGCTTTAAACGACGCCAAAGCCGCCATCGAAGAAGTCATCGCCCGCTAACTGTAAAGCCCCGCCCAGCGGGGCCTATACCATCATGAAAAAATCAACAAGTCTTTTCGAATACTTAATGATAAGCCCTACGGCTTTGGTTTTAACCGTATTAAGCTTATTTCCGTTAATTTTCATTATTTACTACAGCTTTACCGATTATTACTATCTTTCTTTATCCGATCCGAAAAACATCGGTATTGACAACTATATAAAACTGTTTTCAGATCGCTATTTCATGCAAGCGCTGTACAACACCTTCATCTTTACGGTCGTTGCCGTAATCACTGAAGTATTTTTAGGTCTTATGATTGCGGTTTTGATTGACAGCATCGTCAAAAAACAAAAATTTTTCAGAACCGTAAGTCTGCTGCCGACTCTGCTGCCTCCGGTAACCGTAGCTTTGGTATGGCAAATCATGCTTGCCAATAATGACGGTCTTTTCAATTCGATTCTTAATCTCTTGGGCTTTGCAGGCTACAACTTTTTAGGTGAAATCGATACCGCTTTCTGGTGCATTCTGCTTATTGATATCTGGCAGTACTCTCCTTTTGCTTTCCTTTTGATGTATGCCTCACTCCAAGGCGTGCCCAAAGGCCAATACGAAGCGGCAGCAGTTGACGGTGCCAATGCTTTTCAGCGCTTTATCTACATTACTTTGCCCAATATTTCAAACGGCATCGCGCTCGTTGCCATATTGCGTATGATTGACTCATTCCGTCTGTTCGATAAAGTCAACGTCTTGACCAAAGGCGGTCCGGCCAACTCAACAGCCACAATTTCCCAATATATTTATCAAAACGGCGTCAGCTCTTTGCGCGTAGGTTATGCCTCAACTGCGTCAGTAGTAATGACCGTCATGGTCCTTGCCATGGCATCAATCTACATCTACCGTTCATTTAAAACCAAAAAGCTCTAGTAAAGGATTTCTTCCATGGCAAAAATATCGCTTCAACACATCAATAAAACTTATGACGACGGCGTATGCGTAATTGATGACTTAAACCTTGAGATCAAAGATAAGGAATTCATCGTTTTAGTAGGCCCCTCAGGATGCGGCAAATCAACCACGCTGCGTATGATCGCGGGACTTGAAAGCATTTCCGGCGGTGAAATGTATATAGGCGATCGCCTTGTCAACGATTTAAATCCTAAAGAACGCAATATTGCGATGGTTTTTCAAAGCTATGCTCTTTACCCGCATATGACCGTGTACGAGAACATGGCCTTTTCCTTAAAGCTGCAGAAAGTCGACAGCGGAACTATCGATCGTAAAGTCAGAAATGCAGCCAGAATGCTTGATTTAGAGCATCTGTTAGAACGCAAACCTCGTGCCTTGTCTGGCGGTCAGCGCCAGCGCGTAGCATTAGGCCGTGCCATGGTACGCGATCCTGATGTCTTTTTACTTGACGAGCCTTTATCAAATCTTGACGCAAAATTAAGAACCCAAATGCGTACCGAGATTTCATCTTTGCATAAGCAGCTTGGTACGACTTTCATCTACGTTACTCACGATCAGACCGAAGCCATGACCATGGCCGATCGCATTGTCGTAATGAAAAGCGGTGAGATTTTACAAGTCGATACCCCGACCAACCTTTACAATCATCCTAACTGCATATTCGTTGCAGGCTTTATCGGCTCGCCGCAAATGAACTTCTTTAAAGGCAAACTTGAAAGAAACGGTGATCACCTTGACTTTGAATTTGACGGTAATGTCATAGCCGTAAATAAAGAAAATCAGCCCGGCTCTCTTGAAAGCTACACCGGCAAAGAAATTTATCTCGGTATCCGCCCTGAGCATATCCATATCAAAGCTCACGACAATATGCAGAAAGTCCGTGCTACCATGGAGTTTCGTGAACTGCTGGGCGCCGATATATGTCTTTATACCAAAACCGGAACCGATCGTATGGTGATAAGATGTCCTTCAACTTATGAAGGCGAGTTAAGTCAAAATTGCGATTTTTATTTTGACATGTCAAAAGTGCATTTCTTTGACGCAGTCACTGAGCGCACCATCATTTAAAAACTGTTTAAGCCTTGCAAAATGCAAGGCTGTTTTTCTTTCGCTTTGCTATCCTTTGCAAACTGCAAGACCACCTTCAAGCTTCCACAATTTTTGCCCTTCATCACATATTCATCATCTCAAAATTGCTTATCGTGAAATTTTCATTAAAAACTTGAACTTTTTACTGTAAAAATAGTCGTTTATTACATAAAATATGAGAAATTTTTTTATTTTTCATAGCGTCTCTTTTTTCTAAGAGACTGTTTCCGGCAATTTTTCACATAAAACCTTTTTATTGCATGCATTTTGAAGATTTCATTTCAGGAGAGCCCCTAAAAAAAGGCCCCGCAGGTGCTTTATTACCGAAAAAGCATATCATTATCATCTGTGCCTCAATTGCCGTTATCGCTTTAGCCGCCATTTCTGTTTCAATTCCTGCCGATGCTTCAAATGACGCAGGATTAGTTGCCGTTAATGATCCGAACTCATCAGACGAGATGATTCTTATCGACCCGAATGCAACCGATAACATAATCCGCCCTGAAAACTCACTTACTGATGCATTATTGCCAAACAGTGCAGATGCCAAGGTAAAAACCTATGCAGTCGGTAAACAGATTGTGGAAGTTGACTCTAACCCGATAACTCTTGATACGATGGATGACGAACTTACCGACACAGCCATTGATGAAGATAACTCAATTGAAAAACAGGTTAGAAAACTTGCCAAAGCCGAAGGCTCGGATTTGACTCCCAATCACTGGTATACCGAAACGGTGACTAAAGGCGATACCATATCCTCAATTTTCTCGGATTTGAACATTCCGGCAAGAACCTTAGTTGCAATCCGCAAAACAGACGGTCTGACCAAATCATTCGATAAGCTGCAGATTGGCGATACCCTTTCATTTTTAATTGACGATGACAACAATCTTTTATCTTTCGTCAAACAGGAAAACAAAAAATCCCAACTGCGTTTTACCCGTCCTGACAGCTTAGGCTCTGATTTTATTTTAACTAAAGAAGCTTTAAATGCTCATACCGCCGTCAGTACCGTAAAATTACTTGCAGAAGCAAAACAAGAGCTTAAAAAGCTCAATAAAGACACTCCTGCAGCAGAAATGCAGGATAACTCTCAAGGCTCACTATTGGCCGAAGCCAAGAAAAAAGCCGATGCTTTAGAACAAGAAGCAGCACAAGCTGCAGCTGACAGCAAGACTACTGAAAGCACTCATGATAAGCTTTTTGCCTCACGCGGCCGCCTTGTTGTCGTCAACATAGAAAAAGGACAGACCTTTGCTGAAGCTGCTTATAACTGCGGACTCAGTTATTCGGAAATATACAAAATCATCGGTTTGTTTAAAGGGCGCATTCAATTTTCACGGCATATACAGCCGGGTGATTCCATGCGTGTGCTGTTTTCCAACAGTAAAGGCAAAGGATCAATCAACGCTGTTGAATTCAAACTGTCGCGCCTTGGCAAGGTTGCCACCTACCGTAACCTAACTGATAATCGTTACTATGATGAAAACGGACCTGCCGCAGCTAAAAAAGCTACGTTCAAACGTATTCCGCTTGAAGGCAATGTTCGCATTTCATCACAGTTCAATCCTAACCGCCGTCATCCGGTCACCGGGCGTATTCGTCCGCATAACGGAACCGACTTTGCGGTAAGAGTCGGAACCAGGGTTATCGCACCGTCAAGCGGAGTTGTCGAAACTGCTCGTTACTCGCGATCTGCCGGCTACTTCATCGTATTAAATCATGCCAACGGCTATTCCACCGTATACATGCATTTATCAAAACTCAACGTTAAACCCGGTCAAAGAGTCAAAATGGGTCAGGTTATTGCCCGTTCAGGCAATACCGGCATATCAACGGGCCCCCATTTGCACTACGAGTTAAGAAGAAACGGCCGTCCGGTTAACGCGATGCGAGTCAAGTTGCCAAGCTCGGGAGTTTCCTCTGCAACGACAAGACAGATTCAGCGTTTTAAAAATAACGTAGCGCAATTTAAAAAAGATCTTTATAACTCACGGCTTATGGCTCAAAACTAAAAATAGCTTTCTACTCTTTTTATATGAAACGATCGGAAGTTGCCGATCGTTTCTTTTTTGTGCTTACAAAGCTTAATTTTTGACGAAATTAACATCAATCTTTACCGATTTCTTTTAAGCTTTAAACAAGTCTTACAAAGACTTGAGGAGCTACGTATGGGACAAGATACTTTAAGAGGTTTTAATACCCAGCTACAAGAAGTCGACGATCGTTATTCCTGGATCAATGACATGATTAAAGCACGTCAAGATCTTGTTTTAATGTACATGAAACTTTTAAACCTCACGCCCAAAGGAAGTACCGACATTACCGAGTGTTATCCTTCCTATGAAGAAGTGACAAGTTTTTGTGAGCACCTTATAGACTACCTGTCCCACGGTCATTTTGATCTCTATCCTAAAATAATCGAGCTAATCGAAAATGCTTCGGGACGCTCGCTGTCCATCGCACATCGTGTCTTACCGCGTATTGAAAAAACTACGGAATTTTTAATGCGTTTTAGTGATTTATATGCCGAAGATCTTAATGAAAAGAAAATGCAAAGCTTAAAGCGTGATTTGGAGCAGGTCGGAAAATGCCTCGAGCAGCGTTTTAAAAATGAAGACCGCCTCATTATCGGACTTCGTCTCGTCCACTCCATCATGAAAAGCAATTAGACCAAATCAATTAAATCACCGATGCGCTTTACGGCAATGATTTCCATTCCGGCAGGCGCTTTTTTGGGAGCATTATCAAAAGGTACAATTGCCCTTTTAAAGCCCTGCTTAAAAGCTTCGGCAATACGCTCCTGTCCTGACGGAACAGGTCTTATTTCTCCGGTAAGACCCACTTCACCGAACGCAATCGTCGTTCTGTCAATAGGCTTTGAATGGTAAGAAGACAATAAAGCCAAAATTAAAGGTACGTCTGACGCAGTTTCCTCGACTTTTACTCCGCCTACGACATTAACAAACACGTCCTGATCGGCAAGCTGACAACCTCCGTGCCGATGCAATACCGACAACAGCATGGCAAGGCGATTAGGATCGGTGCCTAAAGACAAGCGCCGCGGGTTACCGAGCTGAGATAAATCAACCAGAGCCTGCAGCTCGACTAAAAGCGGGCGAGTCCCTTCCCAGACCACCATGGCAAGAGAGCCCGGAGCAACTGTTTCCTGACGATTTAAAAAAATCGCAGACGGATTTTTAACTTCGCAAAGACCATGATCAGTCATAGCGAAAACACCGATTTCATTAACCGCTCCGAAACGGTTTTTATGACAACGCAGGGTTCTAAAACGCGGATCGTTTCCTGACTCCAAAATAACCGAACAATCAACACAATGCTCTAAAATCTTAGGTCCGGCAAGAGTTCCGTCCTTAGTCACGTGCCCGATTAAAAACACCGCAATACCGGTTTTCTTGGCAAACTGGGTTAAAGCAGCCGCTCCCTCGCGAACCTGACTTACGGATCCAGGAGCCGATTCAACTCCCTGCACGTGCATTACTTGAATAGAGTCGACAATCAAAACAGCCGGCTTTTCCTCGGCCGCAATCCGGCAAATTTCATCAATTGAAGTCTCTGCGGCAATTCTTACCCGCTCAGTAGGCAGCATCAGACGCTGAGCCCGCAATGCCACCTGCTGCAAAGACTCCTCACCCGTGATATACAAAACAGCTGCATGGCTTGCAAGCTTGCATACGGTTTGCAGGAGCAATGTAGATTTACCTGCTCCGGGATTGCCGCCCAGCAGTACCACAGATCCGGGAACAATGCCGCCGCCTAAAACCCTGTCAAACTCGCCGTACCCGGTATATAAACGCTGCGCTTTTTCAAGCTTTACATTATTAAGATTACTGACTCCGCTGCCGCTTGCTCCGGCAAAACCCGACATAGCTCTGGCGGCCGCACTGCGACCTGCCGAAGGCTCATCATTTACTCTTATTTCGCTTATGGTATTCCACTCGCCGCACTCACGGCATTGTCCCTGCCAGCGCGGATAACGTGCTCCGCAAGAAGCGCATACATATACCGTTTTAACTTTTGCCATATCTACAGATCACCGCTTTTGAGCATTAACAGAACCGTGGAAAGGTCAGAATAATTAAGGCAGGCTAAAGCTTCGGCTTGAACCTTGGGCTTGGCGTGATAAGCAATTCCCAAAGACGCGGCATTCATCATTAACAGATCATTAGCTCCGTCCCCTATCGCAATACTTTGCTCTTTAGGTACCGAAGCTTTAGTCATCAGATCCGCAAGCGCATCTTTTTTCTTTAAAGCATCAACGATTTCACCCTCAACAAATCCCGTAAATTTTCCGTCTTTTATCTCAAGGCTGTTAGCCCTGACCATATCAAGATCATATTTATCTTTAAGAACATTAATAAGCTGTACAAAACCGCCTGAAGCTATTCCTACCTTCCAGCCTTTTTCCTTAAGCCCCTTGACCAGAACGCCGTAACCTTCCGTTTCATGCATGATAGATTTTACTTTTTCAAGAACTAAAGCATCACCGTCCTTTAATAACGACACTCTCTTTTTTAATGATGAAGCAAAATCAAGTCGACCGTGCATAGCCTCACCCGTTATGGCTGCAACCTTATCATAAACATTAAGGCAACGGGCAATTTCATCAATACCTTCAATCTGCACTGAGGTCATATCCATATCCATTACCAAAACTCCGGGTGTTTTTAAAGACGGAACGGATTGAACCATAATAACGTCAAAATCAAAAAGTTTTTGGCAGACGGCTTCCCTTAAGCACTCTTTTAATTCTGTGTAATTGTCGCATTCATAAATATATAGAGCATATGAATGGTTAAACTCTGTACCTGCCGCTTTCAACTGAAGCGTTCTGTCATTTAAAGCCAAATGCTCGCACAGTCTGTTTATCGCGTTTAACTCGTTTAATTCATTATTCTTGACTGATAAATATAAAAACACCTGCATCTTTTCGTCCTTTTACATACTGCGCTTTTAAAGCAATAACGCTATTTTACAAAAGGACCGAACAATTTAAAACGCGGATGCGATATTTTCGCCATTAAGGTTCAAAACAGCACAAGCATTAAATAACATTTTGTTTTTAAATGCTTTTTCATCCAAAGAAAAAAGTATGCAAAGCTCTTTTATTAAGCTGTTAAAAAGTTTGCAATCATAGCTTAAGCGATCGTCAAAATCGCTTTCCAAAACCAAATTTGCCGCCCCCGCATAAATTAATGCTTCATTAAAAGACCGTCCGCGCCTTAAGCCGTAGCGTCCGATCCCGAGTATGAATCCCGCATCCAAATAACGCTTAGCCAAATCCTTTGAAAAAGTAAAACCGTGAATTATTCCGCTTAGTTTCCCGCGATATTCATTTAAAAGCTTTAAAAGTTCGTTATGATATTTTCTTATATGCAATGAAAGCGGTATGGAATAAGCTGTCGCCATATCACAAAAAAAGCGCAGATTATAAAGCTGCTCTTCAAGAGAAATTGCCGCTTTATCATCTAATCCGCACTCGCCTATGCATAATATTTTATTGTTATTTAAAAGATTATTCCACTCATCCTTTTCTTTATCACTAAGACTTCCCGTCGCATAGCAAGGGTGAAGACCTACTCCTGCAAAAATATTTTTACCGCTATTTTGCAGGTTTAAAAGACTGTCTTTAAAATCTACGGCAACAGATAATGCACAGATTTTATTGAGCTTAAGCATAAGACAAAGCGCGTCTTGAGAACGCGCTTTTGTCAAATGCATATGAGTGTCAAAAAAGCACATCTTAATGCTCGCGCGTTGCGGCAAAATGCACTTTAGGATGTCTCTCCATGGTTAACGATAAGTTAACACCGGAACTTGCCAAATACGTCAGATTATCACCGCCGTCATAAGCAAGATTCTGCGGAACCTTCTTTTCAAGCTCTTCAAGTGCTTTAGGATCGTCAGAGCTTACCCAGCGGGCGGTCGACACATTGACATTCTCGTAAACGGCATCCACGTTATATTCATGCTTAAGGCGCGATACCACCACGTCAAACTGCAAGACACCGACGGCACCAACGATTAAGTCGTTGCTGACTATAGGACGGAATACTTGTACCGCACCTTCTTCTGACAACTGTACCAATCCTTTAAGCAGCTGCTTTTGCTTTAAAGGATCTTTTAAGCGAATGCGGCGAAACAGTTCAGGCGCAAAGTTGGGGATACCGCTAAAATGCAGAATTTCACCTTCTGTGAAGGTATCTCCGATGCGGATGGTTCCATGATTATGAATACCGATAATGTCACCCGCCACGGCAGAAAGTGCCATTTCACGTTCTCCGGCCATAAAGGTAACGGCATCAGATATCTGCACGTCGCGCTCAATGCGTACATGACGCAGTTTCATTCCTTTATGATAACGTCCTGAAACCAAACGCATGAAAGCGATGCGATCGCGATGCTTGGGATCCATATTAGCTTGGATCTTAAAAATAAAACCGGAAAGCTTCTCTTCAGTCGCCTGTACTTTTCTTGAATCAGCCTCACGATCTAAAGGAGACGGCGCCCAAGCAGTCAGACCGTCCAGCATGCAGTCAACACCGAAATTACCTAAAGCGGTACCGAAAAACACCGGGGTAAGATCTCCGTTTAAAAAGGCCTCTTCATCAAAAGGATTCGATCCTCCCTGAATAAGTTCCATATCTTCGCGTAATTTAGCGGCAAAATCTTCACCGATAGCAGCATCAAGCTCAGGATTATCAAGACCTTTTATTACACGGCGCTCTTGAATATGGAAGCCCTCACCTGAATGATATAAAAGAACTTCATCACGCAGGATATGGTAAATACCCTTAAACGACTTGCCGCTGCCTATAGGCCAGGTAATTGGAGCGCATAAAATATTAAGCTCATTTTCAACCTCATCCATAAGCTCCAAAGGATCGCGGGTTTCACGATCAAGCTTATTCATAAAAGTCAAAATCGGAGTCGAACGCAAACGCGTTACCTCCATGAGCTTACGGGTACGCTCCTCAACACCCTTAGCCGCATCAATCACCATCAGGCAAGAGTCTACTGCAGTAAGAACGCGATAAGTGTCTTCAGAAAAGTCTTCGTGGCCCGGGGTATCAAGCAAATTGACGATACAGCCGTTATACGGGAACTGCATTACTGAGGTAGTAACCGAAATGCCGCGTTCTTTTTCCATATCCATCCAGTCGGATTTGGCAAAAGAGCCGGTACTGCCGCGGCCTTTTACTTCACCTGCTCGCTGGATCACGCTGCCGAAAAGCAAAACCTTTTCGGTAATCGTAGTTTTACCTGCGTCAGGGTGGGAAATAATCGCAAAGGTACGGCGCTTGTGCACCTCGTTTATAAAATTCTGATCTGCCATAAATTATTTACGCATAAAAAAAGCGGACAAAACACCTTCGTCCGCTTACTTAAATCATCTACTTGGAAAAGTGAGCAATCGCTTTTTCAATACGCTTTAATGCACGATCGCGTCCGACCAAAACCATAGTGTCACCGATACCCGGGGACATAGCTGTACCGGTCATGGCAAGGCGTAAAGGCTGTCCGACTTTGCCCATACCGATTTCAAGTCTTTTAGCCAAAGCTTCCAGAACTTCGTCAATGGCCTGGGGCTCCCATGAAGAAAGTGAATTTAAGGACTCAAGTGCTGCTTTAAGTACATCAACCGAGCCTTCTTTAATCCACTTTTTTACACCGGCAGGATCGTATTCGGTAAAATCCTCATAGTAGCAGCGGGCCTTTTGTGCCATTTCTTTTAAAGTATGGGTACGCTCGGCATAGTTTTTAACTACCAGCTCAGGAGCAGGACCTTGAGACAAATCGGTAACGCCGATACGGTTTAAATGCCAAACCAGTTCTTTTGCTACATCTTCAACCGGTAAAGTCTTCATATAGTGAGCATTAAGCCAATCAAGTTTTTTGGTGTTAAAACTGGATGCGCTCTTGGAGATCTGAGCCGGGTCAAACCACTCTATCATCTCCTCACGGGAGAAAATTTCCTGATCGCCGTGACTCCAGCCAAGACGAACCAAATAGTTAACTAAAGCTTCAGGTAAATAGCCGTCTTCACGATACTGCATAACGCTTACCGCTCCGTGACGCTTTGACAGCTTAGTACCGTCATCTCCTAAGATCATTGCCACGTGACAAAATACCGGGATCTTGGCACCTAATGCTTTATACAGGTTAATCTGACGGGGAGTGTTGTTGACATGATCGTCCCCGCGAATAACATGGGTAATACCCATATCGTAATCATCAACAACCACGCAGAAATTATAGGTCGGAGTCCCGTCTGAACGCTGGATGATAAAATCATCCAACTCGCTGTTCTGAAATTCAATATGGCCCTTTACCAAATCGTCAAAGGCGACGGTTCCTGTATCAGGATTGCGAAAACGAATTACATAAGGCTCATCAGGAGCATGCTCGCTGTGATCATCACGGCAATGACCGTCATAACGAGGCTTCAAGCCCTTTTCCATCTGCTCCTGACGCATCTTTTCAAGGCGTTCTTTAGAGCAATAACACTTATAAGCAAGACCTTTTTCCAAAAGCTCATTGATAACTTCTTTATAACGGTCAAAACGCTTGGTCTGATAATAAGGACCTTCATCCCAATTAAGATTGAGCCATTGCATTGACTCTAAAATAGCGTCAATTGCAGGCTGAGTGGAACGTTCTCTATCGGTATCTTCAATACGCAGCACAAACTCTCCGTTACAGTGTCTTGCGTACAACCACGAAAACAATGCGGTTCTGGCACCGCCGACGTGCAAAAAACCCGTAGGTGACGGGGCAAAGCGAGTCTTGACCATTTATCTAAATATCTCTTTACTGCTATTTAATTCAAGATGGGCGTATTTTAGCACTTTCGCTTGCTTTTTTCCGCTATTACAAGACTAGCAGCTTAAGGAATATCCTTTGATTATTTTCTTCTGCCTTAAGGCCCTGCGGATAACGGAAACCGTCATCACTGTGCCTTTTCTTAAACTTGGGATATCCTCCATTGCCTTTAAAAAACTTTTTAAACGCCTCATATAAATCCATTACTTTCTGCTGCAGGACTTGACTGTGACAATATTTCTTTTAAAAAAGAATATTCTTCTTTTAATTTCTTTAAAGCGTAATTAAATGTGTATTGATTAAGTTTAGGTTTAACACATAAAGCTTTGGCTTCATCTTTACTTAAAGTTTCTCCCCCAACACCGCATTAATTAAATCCATATACCTAAAATATGAAAATCCTATCTGCCGCAAAATAATGTTTTGTACCAAAACATAAGCTTTAAACGTTGTTGTATTAATTACGCCGACTTTAATACTTCATATTACAAACCGTTCGCCGGATGAGATATGCTGCATTCTTAATCTAAAGACTTGGCATCAAATCTAACTGCATGAATTTCTCACTAAAAATTAGAAATTTGTAAGCAATGAAGCTTTTTTAGAATAGATCCTTAGGTTAATATTTCAAAGTTAACCAAACACAATGACCAGATAAATAAATTATATGGAAATGCCAACCAGTCAAAAAGCAAAACTTCAGATCCGCGGTACGCCTGCAAGCCGCGGCATAGCTTTCGGCCGCATCTCTTTTTTAAAACGCCACGCTCTTCCTTCTGAGCGGCACGAAGTTTCTGACATGAAAGCCGAGCTTGAACGCTTTGAAAAAGCTCGAACCGATGCAATAGCTCAGCTTGGCAATCTTTATGAAGCATCTCTTGAAAAAGTCGGTGAACAGAATGCAGTGGTCTTTCAAATTCACCAGATGATGCTCGACGATCCGGATTACGTCTCTCAAATAAATGAGTTAATCGAAAACGAACACGTCAATGCTGAATACGCTGTAGACTTCGTTTCCAAAAAATTTGCCGACATGTTCAAAAGCATGGATAACGATTACATGCAAGGACGTGCTGCGGATGTAATTGATATTTCTCGTCGCGTAACCGAGTTGCTGCTTTTAAATTCAGGTCAGCTCATCCCGCAGAAAATCTCTCCTTCTCAAGGCCAGCCTGTAATTTTAGCAACTGATGATCTGTCGCCGAGTGAAACCGTCCAGCTTGATAAAGACTCAGTATCCGGCATTATTACTTCAGACGGATCTTCAAGATCGCATACGGTGATCTTTGCAAGAACTATGGGCATTGCCTCGGTTATCTGCATCGGACCTTCACTTAACCCTTCCCTTGAAGGAAAATTTGCTATCGTCGACGGCGGCAGCGGTATTGTTTATATTGAGCCCGATGAGGCGACTATAGCTGAATTTACCGAAAGAAAACGTACGGAAGATGCGCTGCGTGCTCGCCTTGAGCAATTCCGCGGCAAAGAGACTTTGACTTTATCCGGCAGAAAAATTCATCTTTATGCCAACATCGGCTCTGCCGACGACATAGAACTTGCCAAAGCCTCGGACGCAGAAGGCATCGGACTTTTCCGCAGTGAATATATTTATCTGTCATCTCCTGATTTTCCGAGTGAGGAAACTCAATTTAACATTTACAAACAAGTACTTGAAGGCATGTCCGGCAAACAGGTCATTATCCGTACCCTTGATATAGGCGCAGATAAAACAGCAGATTATTTTATGCTAAAGCCCGAGGACAATCCGGCGATGGGCATGCGGGCAGTACGTATCTGTCTTACCCGCCCTGAAATATTCAAAACCCAGCTCAAAGCTCTCTATCGCGCTTCAATATACGGTAACCTCGCTATCATGTTCCCGATGATTACCACGGTTGAAGAAGTCAAGCAGTGCATAGCTTTATGTGATGAAGTAAAAAAAGATCTCAGTAAAAACTCAATTCCTTATTCTCATAATGTAAGTCTCGGAATTATGATCGAGACGCCGGCCTCTGCCATAATCAGCGACGAACTTGCCCAATATGTAGATTTCTTTAGTATCGGTACTAACGATTTAACGCAATTTACATTGGCAGTAGATCGCCAAAATGCTGAAATCAGTAAATTTTTAAACCCTTACCATCATGCCGTTATCCGCCTTATTGAATATACAGTGAAAAACGCGCATGATGCGGGAATTTGGGTCGGAGTATGCGGCGAACTTGCTGCCGATGAAGGTTTTACACATGAGCTGGTAAGGATAGGCGTCGATGAAATCTCCGTTGCGCCTTCAAGTGTACTTATGTTGCGTGCCAGAATTTCAACTTTAGGATAAAAACCATGGCTGAATGCGTTGTAATTTCAGATGAAATCACCGGCGGCAGTTCAGTTGCCGCCATGCTTGAAAAAAATCGTTGTACGGTTTGTTCCCTTATCAGCAATAAAGGACTAAAAGATCCGGCCACGGCTAAATTTGACTGTCTGGTTTATTCCACCAACAGCCGTACCCTAACTCCGGAACAAAGTTATCAATTGGTTTTCTATGCCGGAAAACTTCTGAAAAATCCCGAAGTAAAGCTTTATGCAAAACGCATTGATCCTTCAATGCGCGGCAATACCTGCACTGAAACCCAGGCGTTGCTTGACGCCTTAGGCGAGCCTGATCGCGTAGCCATCGTAGTTCCTGCTTTTCCCGATCTAAAACGTATTAACGTAGGCGGTTACATATTAGTTGACGGACTGCCGCTGCAAAAATCACTTGCAGGGCTTGATGATATGCGACCTGCCCAAGGCGGACGCGTTGCAGAGCTTTTTTCAGAGAAATTCCGCTACCATACAGAGGTCTTATACCTAAAAGAATTCATTAAAGGAACCGAGCATTTAAGCAATAGACTTAAAGAATTGGCTGAAAAAGGAGCCCGGGCCATCGTTCTTGACTGTACTTCTCAAGAGGACATTAATACTATTGCCGACGCCGTGTTAGCCTCAGGAATCAAATTCCTTGCAGTAGATCCGGGGCCTTTTACTGCAACTCTTGCAAGAAAAGTAATGCGTGAGGCAGAATCACATAAAGCTGCCAATCAAAAAATTTTCGGCTTGGTAGGCGGTATCAGTCCGCTCATTGCAGCCCAAGTCGAGAAGCTGCGCCTTGAAGAACAAGTCCTGCTTATATCAGTTGACAGCGCAGCACTGATTGAAGATGATCAGCGCCGAGCTGCCGAAATCGATCGCGTGGTAAATGAGTATCTTGCAAAATGCGATGAATACAAAATCATCTTTGTCGTATCCGATCACTTAGGTGCCACATCCCAGCAAATATTGACATATGAAACGGAGCTTGAAAAAACAGGAAGATCAAGTCTTGAGGCTTTGGATTTAACCAGCTCGGCTTACGGACAAATTGCAAGACGCGTTCTTCTCGGAGATCCCAACGTAAAAGCCATTTACTCCACCGGAGCCGAATACACTCTTGCCGTATGCCGAGAACTAAAATCATCGGGACTTAACATATTAGGACAAGTTCTGCCGCTCACTGCCTACGGTGAAATCTTAGGCGGAGACTTTAATGGTCTTAAATACGTAACATCCTCGTCATCTGCTACAGATGCATCTACAATTACGGCAAGTATTCAATATTTAAAGAGGAAGATGGAGATTTAAGGATAAGCAACAAAGAGGATGACTATCGTCACCCTCTTTTTTCTAATTACTTAATATCCTGATTAAATTGTAATTTATATAAGATTTATTTCTTTTTATATTCTTAGATGTAAATAGTAAATCATATTCTACTAATGCATTTAAAGCTTTACGAGCTGTAGTAATATTCATTTTACAGATTTGAGATACATCCTTAACCGTAAGTCTCGGACATTGGAATGATAACAACCAAGCTTTTCTCTCTGAATCAAGCTTTATTTTTTTCAACCCCTGTTCGGCCAACTGAGTAGACGTTTGCATTTTTTTTACTAATTGTTCAGACATACGTCCGCAGCAATCAACAAAAAAGCTAAGCCAAGCAAACCAATCCGGATCTTCTCCCCTAATACCATTTAATAAATCGTAATAACGACTTCTCTCTTTCTCCAATTCTTCACTAACTAAAAAAACAGGAACATTAACTAAACCGTATTTAACAGCCATTAAAGCTATTAAAATTCTTCCTAATCTGCCATTACCGTCAAGGAAAGGATGTATTGATTCAAATTGAGCATGCATAATAGCTATTTTTAATAGAGGATCTGCATGTTCATCAATAATAAACAAATCAGGCTGATTAATCTCAATGAAACTACTATGATGTATACCATTGACGAAAAACTCTAAATTTTCCATATAGTTCGAAATAGTTTGCGCTTCTACAGGAATGTATACAGCATGTTCAATTTTAGAATCAGGCCCTATAAAGTTTTGTATTTTGCGAAACTCTCCACCGGCTGAATTTGTGCCGCGAGCATTAGTCATTAAAATTCTATGTAATTCTTTTATTAACCGAGTTGAAAAAGGCATTCCGCTATCAATTAATAACAGCCCATGTTTTAGCGCTTCCTGATAGTTAAGAACCTCTTGTTTTTCCCATTCTTTTTGTTTATTGGAAGATTTTTCAAACATATCATAGAAAGTAACTTGAGTACCCTCTATTCGTGTGGATTGAACAGATTCCGATAAAGAAAATAAACTTACCAACGAGTCTCTGACTAATGAATGACCGAACTCACTTTTCATAGAGCCTATAACCATGTTTACTTTAGCAAGCTTTTGTAAAAGAATGACAGCCTCTTTAATTGACATAGAGGGAGGCAAAAATTTTAATCCTTTTTTACTTGTCATCTTTTTCTCCATATAAGATTAAAAATTAACTAAAGTTAAACTTATAAAGCAGTATAAAACTATATTTACACAAAAAACACCATTAATACATCAAAGTTAAATTTTAAAGATACAAGCTAAAAAGCGTAAAAAAAATGATGTCTTTCAAACAAAAAAAATAAAGACGATTTTGGTTATACTGTAAATTTTGAGGTTAACTGGAAGATTTGGTTCTTGCCCGGAAATGATGTGAAAATCTATGGAGCGAGCGACGGGAATCGAACCCGCGTCAGAAGCTTGGGAAGCTCCTGTTCTACCATTGAACTACGCTCGCATTGAAAGGATGGAGCTATTCTATCTCAATCTTAATTATTAAGCAAAAACATTTAAGCTTATTTTTTATTTTTAATTTTAGCTTTTTACAAGGACAATTAAATATATAACAAACAATTAACTATTTAAAACATTCGTCAAGCTTTCTTAACACACCGATTAATTTGCGATATTTTGCCCAATTTCCGCGCCAATATTCTTGAGCTGCAGTATGAAGAAGCATTTTTGAAGGCAAAGGTTTACCTTCTTTTATCATCTGACGCATTTTAGCAACCAGCACATATTCAAGCCACTGGTGAAATTCCATGGTATCAATACAAAACGGAGCAGTACTTAAAAAAGCCTGAGCACGAGGTCTTTTCTTTTCCCCTCCCCAATGCTCCAAGGCTTGTAACTCATGTTCAATTTCATCTAAAATTGCTGAGATTTTATTAATATCATGCATATTTATCACTTTATCCAATTTGAAATTAGAACGATCATACTAAAAAGGATCGAGTATGACACAAGATTCAACTCAAAATACTATTAATGAATTGCTGAAAATTGCCGCCGAACTTACGGCAAAAGGTATTACCCCGGGAGTTGCAACCTTAAAAACTCACTTAAACAAGCCCGTATCATTACCTCTTATCATCGAAGCGGTTAAGCTGTGGAAAACTTTAGATAAAGATTCTATAAAACAAGCCGTTAACTCTGTGTTAAACAATGCAGATAAACCGACTTCGCAAGTAATGAATGAAGAAAATTCAACATCTGCTTCAAACGAACTTAGTGAACTTAAAAATGAAATAAGTTCTTTGCGCTCTGAAATTGAGTTACTGCGTCATGAAATCGGTAATCTTACCGCTGCGCTGAAAAACCTTTAACCGCTCACGGCCTTTTCTTCAAAAAAGGCCTCTAAAATTAGAGCAGCTGAAACGCAATCTATTTTGCCCTTACTTGCAAGTCCTTTATAGCCGTATTGAGAGAAAATCCTCTCTTTGGCATCTGCAGTGGTTAAGCGCTCATCTTTAAAATAAACTTTTAATTTAAATTTATCCGCAAGACGGTTTCCGAATTTCCTTGCCTTAAAAGTAAGCTCTTCTTTTGTCCCGTCCATATTTATAGGATAGCCTACCACAATATAAGACGGCTGCCATTCTTTAAATAAAGCATTTATCTGATCGGCATTGGGAATACCGTCACGAGCTTTTACAGCTTCAAGAGGAGTTGCCGACATTGTGAACTCATTGCCTACAGCAACACCGATACTGTTAATTCCGAAATCAAAAGCAAGAACACTCACGCTAAAGCCCTTCCGTTAAAGCGAATCGGATTACGACGACTGCCGCCTAATAAAGACTCCGCAATAACAGAATAATCTTTCATTGATTCAAAGCAATGAGTTCCTATGCTGTTATGCAGACTCTCAAACGGAACAACGGTAGTTATAACCATAGATAAACCGTTGTCATGCCGAGTACGAAGCAGTTCTGCGACGATTTTTTGATCAAAAAGCTGCAATCCTTCATGGTTTTGGCACAAACCGTCCAAGATCAAAAGTTTGACAGTACAAAAACGTTCCCAACGATCGTTTCTTTCAATACGCTCTTCACGATCTTCACTTTGATTAAACAAACGGCTCTTTTTAAGCTCATCAAAATAAATGAGCTCCACGCTTTCAGGAGATGATTTCAAACGCTCATTGGCTATTGCCGTAGCCAGCACAGATTTACCCGCACCCTCGGCTCCCTGAATGATAAGCAGCATCGGCATGGTTGCATCATCTACTGCATAACAGAACCCTTGAGCTGTTCCGATAGCTTTTGAATTAAGCTGATCTTTTATTATCGTGTCAAAAGTATATTTTGCGTCAATGCGTCCGGATTTATGGATTTTGTTTATAAGGCTTTTAAGATCGGCTTTTCTGCTTTGCTCTATCTCATAGGCGGCAAGAGCAGCCTCACGCTGCTTCATTACCTTAAAATCAAAATTCGGATCTTTTTCAAGTTTTACTTTGATCTTCGAGATATCTTCAATAGTATCGATTAGTGCCTGTACTGCATCAATACTGTTTTTCCCGTTTTTTTCTGCCATCAATCTACTCCTAAATTAGCTAAATTGTAGCAAAAAGAACTTAAACAGTTAATTTTTTAACCATTACTCATCTTAAAAGATAAAGTATTAAGTTTTTCAACAGAAAATCATACCTAAAAAACAAAAAAGCCTCCTTATACTTAAGCACAAGGAAGCTTTTTTACTAAAAACTCAAATTACAGAGCAGTAAAAGTTGCACCGTCAAAAGCATGAGTCTCAATGACAGTAGCTTTACGCCCTGAAATTGCTTCATACTTAGCATCAATTGCAGCTTTTACAGCATCGACCTTTTCAGGCTTGAGAACAGCAACAACGCTTCCGCCGAATCCGCCGCCGGTCATACGGACTGCAGCGTTTTCACCGATTGCTTCACGAATGATCTCAACCAAGCCGTCAATTTCAGGAACAGTAATCTCAAAGTCATCGCGCATTGAGCAATGCGATGCGTACATAAGTTCGGCAAGACGCTTTAAATCACCCTTGGTAAAGGCTTCAACTGCGGCTAATGTACGATCGTCTTCAGTGATTACGTGGCGAGCTCTGCGGTAAGTTACATCATCAAGCTCCGCTTTCTTGGCATCAAGCATATCCATAGTAGCATCACGCAATGCTTTTACACCTAAAACTTTAGCTGCATTTTCGCATTGTTCGCGACGCTCATTATATTCACCGCCTACAAGCTGATGTTTTACATTGGAATTTACAATCAAGATTTCCAATTCCTCAGGAATATGAACCTGAGTCTTTTCAAGAGAGCGGCAATCAATAAGCAAAGCACAGTCTTTCTTGCCGCAGGCAGAGATAGTCTGATCCATAATGCCGCACTTGCAGCCAATGAAAGCTTCTGCTGCCTGACCGATTAATGCAATGTCCTGCAAATCAATATTAAGACCGAAAGCGCAGGAAATAAGGTTGCCGAAAGATACTTCCAATGAAGCGGAAGAAGACAAACCGGCTCCTAACGGAACATCACCGCAAATTGCCAAATCAAGGCCTTCAAACTTATAGCCCTTCTTAGCAATAAGCATGGTAACGCCGCGCAGATAATTGCTCCAAAGTTTATCCGGATGCTTATCCATATCAACAGTAACGGTAAACTCATCACTGTCGCCATTTACGTCTGCAGCGAACACGCGCATTTTATCAGTGCCGTTTTTACGGGCAGCAATAGCAGTACCGAACTTAATTGCACACGGCATAACGAAACCGTCATTGTAATCGGTATGCTCACCGATGATATTAACACGGCCCGGGGCATAAGAAAGCATAGTAGGCTCAGTGTTGAAATGTGCTTTAAAAGCCTCGATTGCTTTTGTTTTTACGTCGTTCATATTTAACCTTTTTAATTAACGTTTAGTGTAATGTACTTCGCTTAATGCCTGTAAACGGGCAGCGGCCTGTTCAGCAGTAAGATCGCGCTGTTTCTCAGATAAAAGCTCAAAACCTGCGACAAACTTCTTAACTGTAGCTGAACGTAAAAGAGGCGGATAGTAATGTGCATGCATCTGCCACTCAGGATGCTCTTCACCGTCGGCAGGTGCATTGTGCCAGCCCATGGAGTACGGGAAAGAGCACTCAAACAGATTGTCATAACGGGTGGTAAGCTTCTTGATAATAAGAGCCAAATCATCACGCTCGTTATCTTTTAACTGATTGATTGAAGCAACCGGGAATTTTGGCAGAATCATTGTTTCAAACGGCCAGAAAGCCCAGTAAGGAACCAGAGCTACAAAGAACTCTGTCTCACAGACAATACGCTCTTTCTTTTCAAGCTCGGCTTTAACGTAATCGAGCAAAAGCTTTGACTTGTGCTTTTCAAAATATGCTTTCTGCTGCTTTAATTCTTTAGTTATTTCCTCAGGGAGGAATGAGCAAGCCCAAATCTGTCCGTGCGGATGAGGATTGGAGCAGCCCATGATAGCGCCCTTGTTTTCAAAAAGCTGTACCCATTTATAAGTCTCGGACAACTCCGTAAGCTGAGAAGCCCACAAATCAACGACGGAGCGAATCTCATTGACTTCCATAACAGGCAAGGTCTTGGAGTGATCGGCTGAGAAACAAATAACGCGGGCAGTACCGCGAGCCGGCTCCAATTTGAAAAGATCATCACCTGCAGGTCCGTCAAGCGGGGTATCCGGGGTTAAGGCAGCAAAGTCATTAGTAAAAACGAAATTACGCTCGTAATCCGGGTTTACGTCTCCTGACACACGGGTATTACGCGGGCAAAGGTAGCAGTTAGGATCATAAGAAGGCTTCTTATCATCGGCTGCTTTTTCGACCTGACCGTTCCAAGGACGCTTTGCACGATGCGGAGAAACCAAAATCCATTCACCGGTCAAAGCGTTGTAACGACGGTGCGGATGTGAAGTTGCATCAAACTGGCTCATAAAAATACCTCTTAATCATCGTAACCGTTAGGGTTGTTCTTTTGCCAATTGTAAGAATCGCGAGTCATATCATCTAAGGTAAGCTCTGCAGTCCAACCGAGCTCTTCTTTAGCACGGGAAGGATCGGCATAACACTGAACCACATCTCCGGCGCGTCTTGGAGCAAACTTATAAGGAAGCTCGCGGCCGATTGCTTTGGAAAAAGCCTTAACCATATCTAAAACGCTGTAACCGATACCGGTGCCTAAGTTATAAATATGGACTCCGCTCTTATTAAGGCAATGCTTAATAGCAGCAACGTGACCTTTAGCCAAGTCGACTACGTGAATGTAATCGCGGATGCAGGTACCGTCTTTAGTAGGGTAATCGTTGCCGAAAATATTAAGGCAAGGAAGCTTGCCTACTGCGACCTGAGTAAGGTAAGGCATAAGGTTATTGGGAATACCGCGCGGATCTTCACCTATAAGACCCGACTCATGAGCGCCGACCGGATTAAAGTAACGTAATAAAGTAACGGAAAATTCAGGAACGGCCTTCTGCAATTCCTCAGACATATATTCAATGTCTACCTTGGTTTGACCGTACGGGCAATTGGCGCGTTTAACCGGAGAATTCTCAGTCAAAGGAACGCTGTCAGGCTCACCGTAAACAGTGGCTGATGAAGAGAAAATAAAGTTGTGGCAATTAAAATCGCGCATCACGCCTAACAAAATGCGTGAACCGTTAACGTTATTATCATAATACTCAAGCGGCTTTTTAACGGACTCACCTACAGCTTTTAAGCCTGCAAAATGAATGACACCGTCAATTTTGTTCTCTTTAAATACCGCTTCAAGCTGTTCTCTTACGCGGATGTCACCGGCGATAAACGGAACGTGGCGTCCGCAAATTTTATTGATACGAGCAAGTACTGCAGGTTTTGAATTGCTGAAATTATCGAAAATAATAGGATCGTATCCTGCTTTAACCAATTCGATAACAGTATGGCTGCCGATATAACCTGCGCCGCCGGTAACAAGAATAGTAGTCATTTATTTTCTCCAAAATACGGCAGATATGCCGATGTAAACGTTTACATTATAACCCCCGCTGACTCCAATACAACTAAAAAAACGGACTTTTTAAAAATTTACGGTACAGATCTCATTTCTTATTTCTAAAATTAAAAAAAGCGTAACTTTCCTTCGCTGTGCAACAAAGAACCGTAAAAAAACGTGCTGTTAATCTTAATTTTTAAAATTCATCCGTTTTTATCGCGGCGTTAACAAATTGTTTCAATTTCTGTCATTCCCGCTTTATATAGAACAAATAAAAAACTTTGTGTGGAAACGTTTTCACGATAAGATTAAAATAAAAATTGATTTATTAAAACTATTAAGGAAAAAGAATGGCAACCATTCGAGATGTCGCTAAAAGAGCTAATGTTTCCGTGGCCACGGTGTCGCGTGTTTTAAACGGCTCGCCCAAAGTCAGCAAATCGGCACGCGAGGCTGTACTCTTGGCAAGACGCGAACTCGGATTTTATCTAAATGCCAACGCTAAAGCGTTAGCCAAACAAGATGCCGACGTCATAGGGCTTGTGGTCTCCGACGTTTCCGACCCTTACTTCGGAATCATGGCCAAAGAATGTGAAAATGCAGCATATGAAAAAGGCAACTCCCTGCTTATCTGTCAGGTATTTCACGATCAAACTCGTGAAAGAAAAGCAATTGAAAAACTGTTATCCCATCACTGTCGCGGGATTGTAGGCCACTTTTTAACACTGCCTGACGAAGAGCTGAAAAGCTATATGGAGCTGGTTCCGAGCCTTGTTTTAGTCAATCGTACTCTTGAAGGTTTTGAAAATCGCTGCGTAAATGTCGATAACCGTTACGGAGAAAAACTGGCGGTCAACGAACTTATAAATAACGGGCATAAACAAATCGTTTATATAGGTTCAACGCATAAAATTCTGGACCGTATCGAGCGTGAAAGCGGTTATAGAGAAGCAATGGAAGAAGCCGGACTTACAGTCGATGATAACTACATCATTGAAGTAGAACCCTTCCTGGAAGGCGGGGCAGAAGCTGCAAATATTTTATTATCAAGAAATCTGAAATATACGGCTGTCGCCTGCTATAACGATACCATTGCAATCGGACTTATGGCTGAGCTTCATAATCACGGAATAAATGTTCCTGATGACGTATCTATTGTCGGATTTGACGATTTATTCCTATCACGCTGCTTAAATCCGCCTTTAACGACGATTTATCACCCCATTTCGTTAATGAGCAGATCTGCCGTTAATTTGTCAAATTCCTTATACCAGGGGAATAACTACGATTTACCCGAGTTTAGACTTGAACTTATAAAAAGAAATTCAGTTAAACGCATTTAACGGCATTTCCTTTCAAAAAACGAAAATTTTACGCTAAAACAGCCTTATTGCCGCTATCTGTTTTTTTACCGCTGCTTGTTCTGTTTATAACAAGACTTACTTGTCGATTTTTGACGGTAATCTCTATAGCTACTGGAAACATAACTATTTAAGTGCATAAGCAAAATCTAAAAAGAGCAGGATATTTTTACTCAATATTTTACCCGCCTTGCAAAACATTCCAATTTTAAAACATGCGACAATATTATTAAGCGGCAAAAAAACTATTAAAAACCTGATTTACGCTATGCCCTTTAGCTTGAAGAACCCAAGGTTTGAAACTAATCTTTTTGATAATAGACAAGAGTAAAGCAAATAACTTAATCAAAAAAGATACGTAGGGTATAATCAAAATATTGAATTTAGGGCTAAACATGACACAGAAAAAAATATCATTACATACTTCTTTTTCCAAAAGACAAAAACAACATAGAACAGTAAACCGTGATAAAGGCTGGGGCAAAGGTTTAACTGAAAAAGCCGTATTTACCCGTAAAATGCTTTACCCGACTTTTTGGGGAGCCTGGTTTGCTATTTTTACTTTATATTTAAGCGTTAAATTAATTCCCTATCCTCTTTTAATGAAGCTCGGCAAAGCCCTCGGTAAAATAATGGCTCGAGTTATTAAAGGCAGACGTTACATTGTTGACTGCAATTTAAAGCTGGCCTTTCCGCAAATGACCGAACAAGAACGCAGTGTACTTGCAGAAAAAATCTTTGAAAACTCGGGAATGGCGGTCTTCGAAACCGGCATGGCCTGGTTTTGGTCTGACAAAAAGATTTTAAAATATACCATTATCGATGATGAAGAATTAGAACGTGCCCGCGCCATCGCCGCAAGTGATGCAAGGATCTTGGTTTTAACCTGCCACTTCGTCACGCTTGAACTTATGGCCAGAATGTACGCGCTTACCATCAAACCCGGAGTCGGAGTTTATCGTCCGTCCGATCATCCCGTATGGGAATACGCCCAGGTAAAAGGGCGTTTAAAATCCAACCTGGCTTTAGTTGACCGAGCCGATCCGCGTACCATGATAAGAGCTTTAATGAAAAGCCTGCCGATATGGTATGCCCCCGATCAGGACTACGGTCGCAAAGTTTCTATTTTCGTCCCCTTTTTTGCTGTAGAAAAAGCCGCTACGGTTACCGGAGTTCACGATTTATCCAAAATAAAAAACACATTAGTTCAACCATCTTGGACAATTCGTGTCAAAGACGGTTATCGTCTTTATGTTTCGGCACCTCTTGATAACTTTCCTACAGAAGATGAAGTTGCCGATACCGCGCGCTGCAACAGAGTTATCGAAAATATGATAAGAATTGCTCCCGAGCAGTATCTATGGCTGCATCGCCGCTTTAAAACAACGCCCGAAGGAGAGCCGTCCCGCTATCCGGAGATTAAATGATGAAAAAGATTTTTTTGCTTATAAGCGCTACCGGAGCTTTCCTTCTCTCCGGATGCGTAAGTGATTTTGAACGCAATATCGCTTATAAGGTTATAACTTCCCTGCCGCAGGAAGTTGAAGGATGTGAATTTATTGCCGATGTTGACACCACACCGCGGGCTACAGTCAATAATGCCCGTTTTGATTTAAAGCTGCAGGCAGCTAAATTAGGTGCTACCCATGTGGTGGAAACCCACGCCTATGCTGCACCTATAGGTTTATATTTTTCACCTGATATAGGCGTCGCGCTATCAGGACGCGCTTACATCTGTCCTGAAGGCATCGGACCTAAAATTTATGAAGGTCCGCGCATTCCCGGAGCCCCGCGACCAGCGCTAAGCGATAAAAACTGATAAGCTGCAAGCAAAAAACTTTAAAGGCGGGTTTGCCCCGCCTCTTCTATTTTAGAATTTGATGCTTGATATCGATCTTGATACCGGCGCTTAAATCCTCTTCCTCTTTAGCAAAAAGCTTACGCCAAATTCTTTCAACATCAGCACATTCTTTAGGTTTATCCTCAATTGCCACGATTCGCGGCAAATCGGCTAAAGACACGCGATGATAATAGCCGCGAATTGCAATATAGGCATCTTTTAAAGTCGTAACATCTGCTTTTGATAAAATATTAAGTCGAGAACACTCATCAAGAATACGCACGTTATCCGACCATAAAACCATGTCAGGATGCTTGGGAGCTTCGCGAAGCAGAAGATATTGCGCAATAAATTCAATATCAACCATACCGCCGCGTCCTTGCTTCAGATCAAAAAGAGTCTTACCGCTTCTATCAAGATGATCGCGCATCTTACAGCGCATGGCAAAAACATCTTGTTTTAACTTTTCATCATCGCGCGGCATGCGCAGTACTTTACTTCTGATATCCTCAAAGCGATCCATGACTTTATGCGAACCGGCTATAGGTCTTGCTCTTACCAGAGCCTGATGCTCCCATGTCCAAGCCCTCTTTTCCTGATATGCCTCAAATGCTGCAGTATCAGTAACAAGCATGCCCGAATCTCCGTCAGGGCGCAAGCGCATATCCAAATCATAAAGGACACCGCCGGACATTCGCGTTGTAGACAAATGCAAAAGTCTTTGTACCAAACGCTGATAGAACATAGAACAAGGTACGCTGTGATCGCCTTCGGTCATTGAATCGTCAATATCGCGGATAAACACCATATCAAGATCTGATTTATAACCGAGCTCGATTCCACCTAATTTACCGTAACCGATAATGGCAAATCCCGGATCGGCAGCACTTCTCCCGGGAGGCGTACCGAAACGTTTAACAGTCTGATTCCACGCAAGAATCGAAATTTCACGAATCAAAGCCTCGGCAAGCCAGGTCAAAGAATCGCTTATTTTCATTAACGGCAAGCTTTCCGCCCTATCGGACATGGCAATGCGCAGCACCATTATTTTTTTGAACAAACGCAATTCTTCCATCTGATCTTCTAAATCATCAGGATCAATACGCAGCAATTTTTCTCGCAGCATCGCCATATATTCATCAGGCTTAGGCGGTGCATTTAAATAATGCGGAGCGATTAATTCATCAAGCAAAATAGGATGCGCCGAAATAAGAGATCCGGCAAAGGCATTATCTTTTAACAAAGATATAAGTCTTAAGCAGGCTTGATGATTTTCACTTAAAAGCTGCAGATAAGTAGTACGTAATGCCACCTTTTCTATTAAAAGACCTACTTTTTTAAACAAAGCCGGAGGGTCATCATCTGCCGCTATTTCCTTAATCAAAAACGGCATTAAATAAACCAAGGTCTTACGGCCCACCGGTCCCATCGGCAGTCTTACAAGCAATCTTCTTAGTTCATCAACTGATTTAGCATAGTCAAGAGCTTTTTTAGGATCTTTCATCAAAGGCTCAAGCACCTCTGCCATCTCATCAAGCGATAAAGTCGACTCCCAAAGTTCGGCACTGTCGCGATCTACGGAATGATCCGCATCAGGCTCATCACGAATTACCTTACAGAATTCTTCATGAACTTCATCCATAACAGCCTGCAGCTCTGCTTTAAGTTCGGCAAAACTTGCCTTATTCATAGCAATGCGGCAGCGCTCCTCATCACGAAGATTCTGCGGCAAGCTTTGGATCTGCTGATCGGCAAATTCCTGAATAGAATTCTCAAGACGTCTTAAATAAATATAATTCTCATCAAGCCGCTTGCAAACATCACTTGGCAGAAGCTGCAATTTATCAAGCTTTCTTAAAGTAACGCGCAATGAACGTTCGGATAATTCAGGAATGCGTCCTCCGCGCATTAACTCAAAGACTTGAGCTATAAACTCAACTTCGCGTATTCCTCCGGATCCCAACTTGAAATTACCGTTTAAGTTTCGGCGCCTTACTTCTGCTTCTATCATATGTTTAAGTTTGCGCAATGATTCGATAGCGCCGAAATCAAGATAGCGGCGATATACAAAAGGGCGAAGCATCTCTATAAGTTCACCGCCGTAATCGCCCCAGTCGTCTTTTGTTCCTAAAAGTTTGGCTTTAACCAGAGCATAGCGCTCCCAGGTACGTCCTTGCGTTTCATAATAAACAGAAAGAGCGTCAAAACTATGTACCAAAGGACCGGCATCACCGAACGGACGCAAGCGTAAATCAACGCGATAGCAAAAACCGTCAACCGTAGTATCGGATAACAAATTTGATACGCGCTGTACTATTTTGGCAAAAAATTCCTGATGGGAAATAACACGGCTGCCGCCCACCGTCTGCCCGTCATAAGGATAGGAAAAAATCAAATCCAAATCTGAAGAAAAATTAAGCTCTCCTCCGCCGAGCTTGCCCATACCGAAAATTAAAAGCGGCATCTCTTTACCGTCTTTATCAAAAGCATTGCCGAAAACATTAGATAAAGATGCTCTTACAACCCTAACTGTCTGCAAAACGATAGCTTCCGCAAGATTTGATAAAGATGTAAAGATTTCCTCAATATCCGCCCTTCCGGTAAGATCACGCCAAGCAATCGGCACCATTGAGCTGCGGCGCAGAATACGCAGTCGTTTTTTAAGCTCAATATCGGAAACTCCGGAAACTATTGCCGCCTTAACGGCTTCTTCCCGATTTAAAGAAAAGCTGTCGCTTTCGATTGCCCCTTTTGCTATAAGCTCAAGACACGGCTTAGGAAATTGAATTAAAGTTTTAGCAATAAAGTCCGACATGCCGAGGACATAATTTAAATCTTTTTGCTCGCATAACTTAGCAAAATCCTCAGCGTCAAGACGCTTTTTCAAACGATCGGTATAAATGGAGGCTTCTTTTTGCAAAACCTCCGGCAAGTCGGGAAGATTATCTTTATTCGGAACAATTGAGTACGGCATTATTCTTCCTTAGCGCCGCTCAATCATTTTTCGTAGGCGGCAGCTATCTTATTGAGCAAAACTCTGATGCGCAAAGGCAGCATATAAAGTTTAGTTTTACCGATTTTAGCGCGTAAAACTTCGACAGTAGACGCAATTTCATGTTCATCTATAGCAAATGCCACATTTAAGAACTCACCTTCAAGTGCATGCATATATTTATACATACGCATTAAGATGGCGCGCAAGTCTTTTATTTCTTTTAATAACGGCTTGATTTGCTCTGACGGGAAAGCCATTTTAAGCTCACGCTTTAATTCTTTTAAAGCTTTATTAATTGCTTTTAAGGTATAGCTTATATAGCCTAACACCGCAGGATTTTGCTTTACCATCAAAAGACCAATCATCTTTTCAAACATAATGATGAGGCCGATAAGAAAATCGCTTACATTATGCGGTCCCGAATCGGGAAGTCTTATCATATTGCGCTCGTTACGCAGCAAAACGGCAGCCTTATGCATCTTAGAAAAGGGCTCTAAAGTCATAGCTACGCCCTTTTCATCCAATGCTTTTACCAAATTTAAAAAGGCATCAAGCAGCTCTTCTTCAGACAAAGATGCTTCTTTTAACTCAACCTCAAGCTCATTAATAGGATATTTGCCGCCCTCATATAATATTCCGCCGCGATCATAACTTACTTCAAACAAGGCTTCTCCGTATCTGAAATCATAACTGTGGCGGGTAAAGTCAAGTTCACAATCTTTGCGCAGTTTTTTCTGCAGTTGAGCAATATCCGTGCCGTCAGGGAAAGCATCAAGCGGAAATAAAGACAAATCAGGTTTTTTAGCATTGTCATCAATACGAACATTATATTCATTTCGTACATGCACGCCGGCAATATTGGATCCGCGAATTTTTAAAGTCTGTTCCGTATACTCATTGGCTTTACGAATGCGCAAACCTGCCTGCATCTCGTAAAAATCACGTTTATTGGTATCAAAATAGATATTGGTCAGATTATCGACATGCTCATTTTCTACCTTTCCGATACTCTGCAGAATCTTTCTTAAATTAGTACAAACTCCGATAACCCCGAATTTAAGTTCTATTTCCTTACCGTTCATATAATCGTCCTTTAAAAAATATTTGCAACATAATAACAAACAGATAATCCTTGCGCACTTTAAAAAATGTTAAATTCTTGTAAAGTGCATGAAAATTCAGCATTTTTGCTGATGAAAAATCTTGGGAAAATGCCAAAAAATGATATGATTATCTAATATGTTACATAAGTTAAAGCACTGTTGCGGAACAAAGCATTCATTAAGTGCGGAGCAGTAAACACTTTATAAGCATCCGGGTTTATCTTAATTAAAAATGCTTTCGTCAATGACATTACCGAACAAAACCGATAAGTTTTGCATAAGTGCTAAAAACTCCTGCTAAAGCAGAGAGTAAATAAAAAGGAATTACCGTGTTTAAATCAAAAACCGCTTTTACATTTATCTTTGCCTTACTATGTTTTTTAAATTCTGCCTTTGCCGCAGAGTCCGATAATGCCGCACAAGTGCCCACTCAGGGAGAGACGATTTACGTATCCGATCATAATCGTATCTGGACCAGAAGCGGCCCCAGCTCCCGCTATCGCATCAACGGCTCGGTACGTATCGGCGATAAACTCACCTTCCTTGAAGAGCGCGGCAAGTTTTACAAAGTGAAAAGTGAAGACGGAAAGGAATTCTGGATGCAATCCGACACCCTGCAGGTAGAGCCTTGCGGCTATACTTACACGGAAGATCTGCAAAAACAGGTAAAAGAACTTACTTATAAGCTTGAAAACTACGATAACGAACTTTCGCGCAATTACCAAACCGCCCAAAAGCGTCTTGAACGTCTTGAAAAAGAAAACGCCGGCATGAAAGAGGCTATTTTACAAAAAGATGCAACGATTCAACAACTTGACGAACAGCGACGCAGTTATGCCGAGAGCCTTGAGACCAAAGATTTGGATATGCAGATGCGTTGGTGGATGCAAGGTGCTATGATCGCATTAGGCGGTGCGATTTTAGGTGCAATTTTCATTTTTATTCCCCGTCCGCGTTTAAAGCGCAGACGTGATCGTTATTAATAAGGATCCTAATGCAAGAGTATTTAGTCGGCGGAGCAATTCGTGATCAATTATTAAAAATTGACGGAGCAGATCGCGATCACGTAGTCGTAGGTTCTACTCCTCAAGAAATGCTCGATTTGGGATTTACCCAAGTAGGCAATGACTTTCCGGTTTTTATCCACCCTAAAACCGGAGAAGAATACGCTCTTGCCCGTACTGAAAAGAAGCAAGGACACGGTTATACGGGGTTTGTTTGTTCCTTTGATAAAGACGTAACCCTTGAAGAAGATCTGCAGCGCCGCGACCTGACTATCAATGCGATGGCCATGGATAAAAACGGAAAAATAATCGATCCTTACGGTGGGCAAAATGATTTAAACAATAGAATTTTACGTCATGTTTCCCCTTCTTTTATCGAAGATCCTTTAAGAGTACTGCGTGTCGCGCGTTTTGCCGCCAAACTCCATTATTTAGGTTTTTACATCGCCGATGAAACTATTTCTCTTATGAAAGAGATTACGGAATCTGGCGAACTGTCAAGCCTTACGCCTGAACGCATCTGGATAGAAACCCAAAAGGCGCTTAACACGTCCGATCCTCAAATCTTCTTTATTATTTTAAGAAAAATCGGCGCCTTGAAAATAATTTTTCCTGAAGTAGACGCTCTTTTCGGAGTTCCCGGACCTAAACGCTGGCACCCCGAAATCGATTCGGGAATTCACACTTTTATGACGTTAAGGCGCATAAGCCTTGAAACATCCGATCCTAAAACCCGCTTTGCCATGCTATGCCATGATTTAGGCAAAGCTTTGACTCCTAAAAATGAGTGGCCGCACCATCATAATCACTGTGCTTTAGGAGTGGAGCCGCTAAAACAATTATGCAAAAGGTTAAAAGTACCTAAAGATTATGAAGAGCTCGCCTATATCGTAGTGTTTCACCACTCATATATGCATCATCTTTATCGCAACGGCGCAGAGGGCATCGTTAATTTACTTGATGAACTTGATGCATGGCGCAGACCGCAGCGCATAAAACCTTTCGTACAATGCTGTAAATGCGACTTTTTAGGAAGAAAAGGATTTGAAAACCGCCCTTTTCCGCGTGCGGATTACTTCCTTGCTATCTTCAGTCTCTGTCTTTCTGTTAAAGCAGGTGAATTTATTTCCCAAGGCTGTACCGGTAAAGATATCGGTATAAAGATGCACGAAAAACGCGTTGCCTTAGTCAAGGAATTTATGAAAATGCTGCCGCAAGGTGAAATTGACGACAGCCTTAATGAAATGCCTCCGATTTCTGAGTTTAAAGATTAAACTTACTGTAAGCCATAAGGCGGAAAATGCCGCCTTATGACTATCAATGGATGAGGTACAAAAGCAAAGATCCAAGCAACAGACGATAAATAACGAAAACAGCCATTCCTGACTTTGAAATAAATTTCAGGAAGCAATGAATTACGATAAGCGCAGTGATAAAAGAAATAAACACGCCGACAAAAATCTCAAGCGGAGCAGCATTTAACTCAGGATATTGAACGATCTTAATTCCCTCAAGAAGACCCGAGGCTAAAATAACCGGAATAGACAAAAGGAAACTAAAACGTGCCGCAGATTCAGGGCGCATGCCTAAAAACAATCCTGCAGTAAGAGTAATACCGGAGCGAGACGTTCCGGGAATTAAAGCCAAAGCCTGAACAAATCCGATAATCACAGCCTGAGTTAAGGTCATTTTTCTTAACGAATCTGAACGCTCGTCCATATTAACCACATTGTTCCAGCAGAACTTGCGATTAATATAAGAGGCAAGACCTAACAACAAGCCGAACCCTATTGTGGTATAAGCTATAACATGAATAGATCTTGCTACAGATGAAATTTGAGATTCAAAAAGGAAACCGCATAGCCCTGCAGGAATAGTTGCAATGACAATAAACCAGCCGATTCTGCTTTCCGGGGTATTCTTCCTTTCAACTAAAGATCTAAGTACTGCAAAAGTAATTTTTACCAAATCTGCAAAATAATAAATGATTACTGCAAGCAGCGTTCCGATATGCACAGCCACGTCAAAGGCCAGGCCCTGATCGGGCCAGCCTAGGATTTGACTTGGAAAAATAAGATGTGCACTTGACGAAACCGGTAAAAACTCAGTGATGCCTTGAAGAAAAGCTAAGACAAAAATTTGAGTTAAGGTCACAATTATTCCTTAGTCCAGGAAGGAGCCGGTACTTCCCAGTCAAAATCAACTTTATTAACCTTCATTTTTTCAGGCAAACGAGGCTCCATTTCTTGCCACAACTCGGAAACTCGCACCTTTAAAAGCGGATGAATAAAATCAGGATCGATCTCACACAGCGGACATAATACGAAAGGATAATCCTGAATATCATGGCGCGGAAGTTTACACGGCTCGGTAGTTACTAAATCGCCATAGACCAAAACATCCACATCCAATCGACGCTTAATGCCGAAATTAGTTCCGTTATGAAACATCATTTCTTTTCCTGCTGATAATTCAATCTCGGCAAGCTTGGCGACCAAATCATCAAGAGACAAATCACAATCTCCGCCGATTACAATATTATAGTAATCAGGCTCGGCCTCACGAACTGGACGGCTTTCCCAGACAGAGGAACACTTTACGTTTGAAAACAAAGCAGAAAGCTCTTTTTTAGCAAAACGCAAAGCGTTATCACGATTTAAATTCGAACCTACACCCAAGTAAACTTTAGTAGTCATCTTATCTTCCTCTATTACATCTGGTAATCTCTATACCTACGCCTAGAGCTTCTTTAACTGCTTTCGGCTTTGATAATCTTAAAGTCACTGAAGACGGATTAAACTCCTGCAAAATTTTTGAACAAAGTTCTTCAGCAAGTTCTTCAAGCAAAAAAGCTTTTCGCTCCTTTGCAAAATCAAGACAAAAAGAAGCGACCCTTGCATAATTAATGCTCAAATTAAGATCGCCTTTTTCACCTGCCTGTTTTAGCGAATGCTCCATACAAACATCCATAATAAGAGGTTGTTCATGAACACGCTCATCAGGCAAAATTCCGATAATACAGGAAACCTTAAGGCCGTTTATAAAAATTTTATCCATTATAAAGCCTTTAAGGAATCAAGCGGCCAACGCGGAAAAACGTCTACTCCGAGAGTTCCGATTTGCCCTGCTTTAAATCGCATCATTCCGGCAAGAGCAATCATTGCTCCGTTATCGGTACAAAATTCGCGACGGGCAAAAAATGCCTTTCCGCCGCGGCTTTCCATTAATTCAGATAATAAAGAGCGTATGGCAGTGTTGGCGCTGACGCCTCCGGCTACAACCAAAGTATTAAGCCCCGTAAGGTTTAAAGCTCTTTCACATTTATGCCGTAAAGTATCGGCAACGGCATCAGTAAAGCAGCGCGCAATATCAGCCTTTTGCTTTTCTAAATCAGTACTTGCATGTACGGCGTTTAAAACCGCCGTTTTAAGTCCGGCAAAACTGAAATCACAATTAGGCCTATCCAGCATCGGCCTTGGGAAATGATAGGCTTTGCTGTTGCCGGTTTGGGCCAACTTTTCAAGACCGGGGCCCCCGGGATACGGAATACCTAAGAGCTTTGCTGTTTTATCAAAGGCCTCACCTGCCGCATCATCAACCGACTGACCTAAAAGCTCATAAGATCCCGGTTTTTCAACTTTAATGAGCATAGTGTGTCCGCCGGAAATAAGTAAAGCGACAAAAGGAAAAGTCGGGGCAGGATCCTCAAGCATCGGTGCAAGCAAATGACCTTCCATATGATGCACCGGAACTGCCGGAATATTTAAAGCATAAGCAAGAGCTCTTGCTTCCGTTGCGCCTACCAATAAAGCTCCGATTAATCCGGGTCCTGCCGTATAAGCGACGGCACAAAGATCATGCATGGAAGTTTCAGATTGTGCTAAAACTTCTCTTACTAAAGGAACAACTCTTTTTATGTGATCGCGGCTTGCAAGTTCCGGAACCACCCCGCCGTATTCGGCGTGCATGGCAATCTGAGTATGCAGGACATGACCTACAAGACCTTTTTCATCATCAAAAACGGCCACGCCGGTCTCATCACAAGAACTTTCAATTCCTAAAATACGCATTAATCAAAACTTCATAAAAAAACACACAACATTGTTCATTTTAACAAAAATGCTTGAACTTAAGAGATATTTTAATTTTTATAATTTTAAAATCAAAATTACAAGTTAATTTCCTTTGTTGATAAGTTCTATTGCACGAAAAATAACTTTTAGAACAAGTTCGCTGGTCAAAAGAGCATCCCTATTTTCTATAGCCTGCAAGATTTCTTTTGGGGAATTTAATAAATAAAATGATATTTACTTATTTAAAGAAGTTTTCATGAACATCAAGTTACATTATTATGTAATTATTACGACATTATCAGAAAACAGCTGTAATAATCATTTACTAAAAGTTAGTTTTTATGTATAATTCGCACGTTTATAACCAGCCGGAGTTTGTTTATAGCCCGGCTTCGTCATTTTATAAGTGAGGTGGTTTTCCACATGCCAGTCATTAAAGTACGTGAAAACGAGCCGTTCGACGTTGCCTTGAGACGTTTCAAGCGCTCCTGCGAAAAAGCCGGTATTTTGGCCGACGTAAGAGCCCGCGAATTCTACGAGAAGCCTACTACCGTGCGTAAGCGCGCTAAAGCTTCTGCAATCAAGCGCCACGCCAAGAAGATGGCCCGCGAAAATGCGCGCCGTACAAGGCTTTACTAATCACGCACTTGTGTCTTAATAAGACATGACTGCTTGTTTAGTCTAGTTTTGTTAAAAAGCATTTGCTTTTTTAACGGTCTCTAGATTGTGTATTTAAAGGTCGACTTTATGTCGGCCTTTGCTTTTATATAGCGATTGAAAATTTTACGATTTGAAAGTCATTACTGTTAAAAATACTCTCAAAGCATAACCTTCAATAAAAAAATAGTATTTTGCAAAAGGCTGAACATTGACTACATTTTGACAAAGAAGATATAGAATTTATCTTTTCCGAACAACCCCAAAGCTAATATTATTGAAAGGCATATTTTATAAATTTACCAATATCAAAAACCTTTATATAAATTTACGGAATACGTAAATGAAAGCTTTCAAATCTTTTTTAATTAAAATCATAATGTATGTACTGCTTTTAGGTTCAAGTTCGCTGCTGTTAGTACCGCGTTCTTTCCCGCTTTTATTGCATGAAATCATAGGTACAGCATTATTTTGTATTGTGCTTTTCCATATTTATATTCTTCGCGACTATTTTCACTATAAAGAACAAAAAAGCTTTACCTCCATTTATAAAAACACTCTGCTTGTATTGGTTGCAGTAAGTTTTTGCGTAGTTATCATAAGCGGTATCGGTATATCAAGATATCTATTTTCAGCTGTAGATTTGGGATCAGGACGCGTTTATCATCAACTGCATACCGGATCAGTTTACCTGTTCTTAATCTTTGCTTCTATGCATGCAGGTTTTTATTTTGATCGTTTCTTTGCTTTAATCAGCGAAAGCCTTGGACACAAAAGTAAAATTGCAATTATCTGTGCTCTTTATTTCATCGCCTTAAACGCACTGCCTCTTATTTTCTCTTACGAATTTATAGACAAGATAACCTTTAATCAAAGTTTCTCATTTTTTGACGATGAAAGATCGGTTTGGCTTTATATTGTAGATAATTTCAGTATCGGCATTCTTTTTGCACTTTTAAGCTATAACTTTTACAAACTTTTTTTACATTTTGATATTCAAAGGATAAGGAATAACAATGCTGTATAAAAATCTCGGTTCGACCGATATAAAAATTTCAGCGCTATGTGTCGGATGCATGAGCTTTGGCGAGCGCTTTAAAGATTTTCATATGTGGACTTTACCCTATGAGGAAAGTAAACGCATTATCGATCATGCCATTGATCTGGGTATAAACTTTTTTGACACGGCAAACTGCTATGCGCACGGTACTTCAGAAGAATTTTTAGGCAAAGCTCTCGCCTCTGTTCCGCGTGATAAGGTCGTAGTCGCCTCTAAAGTCTATTTTAACGAAGGCCATCTTAGTAAAGAGGCTATCTCTAGAGAAATCGACGGTACGCTAAAGCGTCTTAACATGGATTATCTTGATCTTTACATAATTCATCGTTTTGATAAAACCACCCCGATTGAAGAAACCATGGCAGCTTTAGACTCCTTGGTTAAAGCCGGAAAAGTTAGAGCATTGGGGGCTTCAGCCATGTACGGATATCAATTCTATAACATGCAGCAATGCGCTAAAGACAACAACTTGACGCAATTTGTTTCAATGCAAAATCACTACAACCTGCTTTACCGTGAAGATGAACGCGAACTCATTCCTATCTGTAAGCAAATGAATGTTTCACTAACTCCTTACAGCCCGCTTGCTGCAGGACGTGTCGCTCGACCTGACTGGGAAAGCTCAAGCTTACGCTCACAAAGCGATACTACAGCAAAAGCCAAATACGACAGTACCGAAGATTCCGACAAGCTCATTGCTCTCTCAGTTAAGGAAATTGCAGAAAAATATAATGCTACCATGGCGCAAATCGCTCTTGCCTGGCATTATGCCAAAGGTGTAACCGCCCCTATTATCGGCAGTACCAAGATAAGCCAATATGATGATGCAGTTAAAGCTTTGGATATTTCATTAACGGATGAAGATATTAAAGCACTTGAAGCTCATTATTTACCGCATAAAGTGATGGGAGCTTTATAAGCTGTTTTTCCCGTAAGAAAAAGTCAGTTGCAACTGACTTATTTTTTATCTTTAAAATCAATTAGATTTATCGTCAGTTGCGACTGACGATTTTTTTAATTTAAATACTTTTACAGCACACAGCAAAACTCATAACAATAGACGCTGCACGATAAAGGTTTGGACATATCCGCTGCAGAAGCTGTTGCAGCGCTTGAGTCCATGAAGATATCCCATCTTAAAGGACTTAAAAAAGCGAACAATAATCTGTACGGCTGCAGCAATATTGATGTCCTGTCAGCTGCAGTAAAACACGCTGACGGTGAAAATGTGACGCTTAAGGAGTTATGTGATGAAATTCTGAGGGCTTGCGGTTTAGAGCTGCTTAACAGTCTGGATACCGCTTCCACTATCCGCCGTAAGCTTAAATTTACCTTGGCGATGCAATAAAAGTTACCTACAAAAGGCAATAATCTCTTCTAATCCGTTGATAGATATAGAAGAAACAAGAAAATTACAACTAAAATGCGCTAAAGTCGGGACAAAAACTCGGGGTGCTTTTGACATCCCGAGTCTTCCTTAATGAAGGCTAATTAAAAATTAACCTACAAACTTACGAGCATTTCTGAAAATGCGGCACCAAGCGCTGTCTTCACCCCAATCTTCAGGATGCCAAGAATTTGATACCGTACGCATTACACGCTCAGGATGCGGCATCAAGATAGTAAAGCGACCGTCCGGTGTAGTTACGGAAGTGATACCGTTAGGCGATCCGTTAGGATTTAACGGATATTCCTCAGTAACCTTACCGTAATGATCGATATAGCGAACTGCTACCAATCCTGATTTCTCAAAACGCTCCAAGTGAGCTGCGTCCTTAAATTCGGCGCGACCTTCACCATGAGATACCACAATAGGCATCTTAGAGCCGGCCATGCCGTCAAAGAAAATTGACGGGCTCTTTTGAATCTCAACCTCAACAAAACGGGCTTCAAAGCGCTCGGAAAGATTAGTTACAAAACGCGGCCAATCCTCAGCTCCGGGAATTAAATCACGCAAAGTAGACATCATCTGACAGCCGTTGCAGACACCTAAAGCAAAAGTATCTTTACGGTTAAAGAAGTTACCGAACTCCTCGCTTGCTCTTGAATTAAAGAGAATTGACTTAGCCCATCCTTCGCCGGCACCTAATACGTCACCGTAAGAGAAACCGCCGCAAGCTGCAAAGCCCTTGAAGTCCTTTAAGGAAACTTTGCCGCTTAAAATATCGGTCATGTGTACGTCAACGCAGTTAAAGCCGGCGCGGTCAAATGCTGCCGCCATTTCGCCCTGAGAGTTAACGCCTTCCTCACGAAGGATAGCAATTTTAGGAGCAGTTGATCCGACGATGTAAGGAGCTGCGATATCTTCTTTAGTATCAAAAGTAAGATCGGCAAACAAGCCCGGATCTTTTTCATCAAATTTAGCGTCATACTCGGACTTGGCGCAAGCAGGATTGTCACGCAATGACTGCATATGATAGGTAGTTTCAGCCCATGCAGTTCTGAAATGAGTACGGGTCTCATTGATGACATCCTGACCTTCACGCGTAAAGACGATGCGATCGTCATCGCGCAGAGTTCCGATAACAAATGAACAATTAGATAATCCGTGACCTGACAAGATATTAAGCACCTGCTCTTCAAGCTCGGCAGGAACCTGAATCACCGCACCGGGCTCTTCGGCAAACAAGACGCCTAAATCATTTTGTCCTAACTCATCCATACGTACGGTAACACCGGTGTGGCCGGCAAAACACATTTCAGCGACGGTTACAAACAAACCGCCGTCTGAAATATCGTGATAAGCCAAGATCATGTTCTTGCTGTTTAAGAACTGGACGGCATCAAACAATCCTTTCAAGCGAATAGGATTATCAAGGTTGGCAGGCTTGCTGCCGAGCTGACGATAAACCTGAGCAAGGCAAGAACCGCCAAGACGGTTCTGTCTTTCACCTAAATCGACATAAATAAGAACTGTATCGCCCTTATCGGTTCTAAGCTGCGGAGTTAAAGTTTTGCGAATATCTTCGCAACGGGCAAAGGCCGAAATAATGAGGGACATCGGAGCGGTAACGGTACGTTTCTCGCCATTTTCCTCCCAAGTGGTCTTCATGGACATGGAATCTTTGCCTACCGGTACGGTAATTGAAAGCTCAGGGCATACTTCCATACCTAAAGTCTTAACGGCTTCATAAAGACCGGCGTCCTCTCCCGGGTGTCCGTTTGCAGCCATCCAGTTTGCGGACAATTTGATTCTATCCATATCGCCGATCATGGCAGGAGCAATATTGGTAATTGCCTCGGCAATAGCCAAACGTACTGATGCAGCCTGATCAAGCAGAGCAACCGGAGTACGCTCACCCATGGAGGCGGCTTCACCGTGATAGCTGTCATATGAAGCTGCGGTTACGGCGACGTCGGCCACAGGAACCTGCCACGGACCTACCATCTGATCGCGGGCAACCATACCGGTAACAGAACGGTCACCGATAGTAATAAGGAAAGTCTTCTCGGCAACGGTCGGCAGACGCAGAATTCTTTCAGCTGCATCAATCGGGCTTATGCCTTCGTCTTTAAACTCGGGAGAATCAGCTTTGGCACTCTTTACAACCTTATTCATGCGCGGAGGCTTACCGAGCAATACGTCAAGAGGCAAATCAATAGGACGATTACCGAAATACGGATCTTCAAGTACCACACGACGCTCTTTCGTTGCTTCGCCGATTACGGCAAACTGTGCACGCTCACGTTTACAGAAAGCTTCAAATACCGGGAATTTCTCAGGTGAAACGGCTAAAACATAACGCTCTTGAGACTCATTACACCAAATCTGCAGCGGGCTCATGCCCGGTTCGTCATTGGGGATTTTGCGCAGATCGAAATGACCGCCGACACCGCCGTCAGAGACAAGCTCAGGCATTGCGTTTGATAAACCGCCCGCGCCTACGTCATGAATAAACATAATCGGATTTTCAGATCCGAGCTGCCAGCAGGCATCAATTACTTCCTGACAACGGCGCTGCATTTCAGGGTTGCCGCGCTGAACTGAGGCAAAATCCAAATCCTCTGACGACTGTCCTGAGTTCATGGAGGATGCGGCACCACCGCCAAGTCCGATATCCATGGCCGGACCGCCTAAAACGATTAATTTAGCGCCGGGCTCAATATGATCTTTTTGAATGTGCTCACGGCGGATATTACCCCAACCGCCTGCCAGCATAATCGGCTTATGGTAGCCGCGGATCTCCTTTCCGGCAAAGCTTACGACTTCCTCTTCATAAGTTCTAAAGTAGCCGCAAAGATTAGGACGTCCGAACTCATTGTTAAATGAAGCTGCTCCTAATGGTCCTTCAATCATAATATCAAGAGCTGAAGCCAAACGATTAGGCTTACCGAAATCATGCTCCCACGGCTGAATCGCACCGGGGATCTTTAAATTCGATACGGTAAAACCGCACAAACCGCCCTTAGGCTTAGAGCCTACGCCGGTAGCTCCTTCATCACGGATTTCACCTCCTGAACCGGTAGCAGCTCCGGGGAAAGGAGAAATTGCTGTCGGATGATTATGAGTTTCGACCTTCATAAGAATCGGCATATCTTCCTGATGATAGTTCCACTCTAAAGTGTCTCTGTCAGGGTAGAAACGTCCGGCTTTTGAACCTTCCATAACCGCAGCATTATCGCGGTAGGCAGAAAGTACGTAATCATTATGAGTGTTATAAGTATTACGTATCATCTGGAATAAAGATAAATCTTCTTTCTTGCCGTCAATTTCCCATGAGGCATTAAATACCTTATGACGGCAGTGCTCGGAGTTCATCTGAGCAAACATGTAAAGCTCAATATCGGTAGGATCACGGCCTAAATCTTTAAAAGAATTTAAAAGATAGTCCATTTCCTCATCATTTAAAGCCAAACCGAGCTCAACATTTGCTTTCTTTAAAGCTTCTTTACCGCCGGTAGTAAGCGGGACTGTGGTAAAAGGCTTGGGAGATTGCTTTTCAAATAAAGCAGCACCGGCATCAAAACTGTCAAGTACGGTCTGCATCATGCGATCATGAATAAGCGGAATAATTGCTTTACGTTCATCTGCATTTAATGACGTACCGTCCTTTTTCTTAAACCAATATGCAATACCGCGTTCAATACGATGAATTTCAGTCAAACCGCAATTATGCGCAATATCGGTAGCTTTTGATGCCCATGGAGAAATAGTACCGATTCTAGGGATCACGAAAAATAAGTCACCTGCTTCAGAATGTTCTTCATCAACAGGACCGTAAGTTAAAATTTTATTCAAAACGACTTTTTTGTCGTCGCTTAAAGGTGCATCAACATCAACAAGGTGAATAAAACGGGTACAAATGGAAGCAACTTCGATTCCGGTTTTAGCCACTGCCTCTAAAAGCTTCTCGACCTTATATCCGGAAAGAGCTGAAGAACCGCGTAAAATATCCATAGATACTATTTCTCGCTAAGAAAATTATGTTGAAAGGAGTAAGAAAATCTCACGATCCGTATATTTTAACAAACCGTCAGCTACTACAGAAAAAATATTTAATAAGCTAGAAAAAATCTTTAAAAAATTCACACAGTCCATTAAAAATAAAGGCGCCATGAACAAAATCACCCGGCGCCTTTACATATTCTTCTAACTTTTTACTAGAAATTAAGTCTCTGCTTCATAAGAGACAGCAGCCTTTGGTTATCAACTGCCGTCATGATTTTCACTTTACGGGATGATTTAGGCTGTATTTCATCGGCGTTTTTCAAAAATCCGATATCGGCAATATAGGTTTTGCCGCGAAACGCCCCTTCAAGCTCAATATTAACAAAGTGATCTTTAAAGCAAAATAATGATTCATCGATTAAATACGCAACGGTCAAAACATCATGCACCCAGCAGCCGTCAATGCCGCGCGTTTTCTTTGAATACGCAAGCCAAGGTTTGGTTGTCTTATACAGATACTGGCATAATGAATTTTTAATATTCCCTATTTCCTCAAGATCTTCTTGCTTCATCAAAGTGGTAGAGGTCGTATCAAAAGGAGCCATCGTGCAGGGAACGGAACTTTCCAACACTACGGCTGCAGCTTCCGGATCCAAACCGAAATTCGTATCTTTTAAATAATTTTTGACATTAAAGCAGCCGCCCATCAGCACAATCTCCTGAATTTTATTCACTACTTCAGGATATTGATTAAACAAAGCCGCAACATTAGTCAAAGGGCCTATAGCGATTATCGTTATTTCGTGAGGATTGTCGTTAATAATCTGCGCCATTTTCTCTACGGCATTGCTGTCCATGCCGGTATCGGCTAAAGAAAAATTTTCCTCCGTATCCTGCCATAAATATTTAAGTCCTTGTTTCTCCACTCCGTGATCAAGCCGTTCGCGCCACTTTTGGGTCGGCTCTTTTAATGCCCTGAAAGAGCCGCAATAAACGGGCACATCATATCCAGACTCCTGTAAAAAGTGCCTTGCCACAAGACACGCCTTAAAATTTAAAACATTACCGCTTACAGTCGTAACAGCTTTCACTTCAATTTCAGGACTTGCCAAAGCTAAAGCTAAGGCTAACCCGTCATCAACATTTGCTCCGGCAATACCGTTGCCGATATCACAGTCGACAATTATTTTTCGCATTTTGTATCCGTATATAATTAGTGATCTCTAAGCGACATTCCGTCCTTTACGATATAAGGAACATTGTAGACACTGTCCGTTACTTCATGATTCAGTACCATATTAAGCACATGCTGGGCAACCAGCTTAACCGGCTGAAACATGGCAGCAAAAGACGGTACGACAAATTCGGACAGCTCGGTTGCATTAAAAGTAGCCATTCCGATGTCATCAGGAACTTTAATTCCTCTTTCCTTAAACGCCCGTAAAGCACCGAATGCCTGCATTTCATTGGTAGTAAAAACGCTGTCGTATTGTGCATTCATAATTAAATCAAGAGCCGCAAAATATCCGTCATTTCTCGTATAGTCAGAATAAAAAATCAGAGCGGGATCGGGGTTTAAGCCGTGAGATATCAAAGCGCTCTTCCAACCGCGGATACGCTCCTGCGTATTATGCATGGACTTAGGGCCGCAGATAATCGCTATTTTCCTATATCCCTTAGCGATCATCATTTTGACCACATCAAAAGATGCCTGATATTCATTGATTTTAACCACCCGCAGTCCGGGGGTAAGGCTTGCCATATGATTTAACAGCACAAACGGCGTATTGCTTGAAGAAAGTAAATCAAGATAAGGATCTTTTATCGCATTATAGATAATGCCGTCAACCTGACGCTGCAAAAAGAACTTGAGCAAATCAAGCTCCTTATCTTCACGATCATCACTGTCACCAAGCAAAATGACAAAACCGCGATCAATTGCCTCTCCTTCAATAGCGTGAGCAAGCGAGGCAATAAACGGATTTGAAATATTAGGAATGATAAGTCCTAAACAGCGTGATTTACCGCTTACCAGTGCTCTTGCGATATTATTAGGCTGATAACCCGTAATTTTTATCGCCTCAAGCACTTTCCTTCTGGTTTTTTCCGATACCGGCTTAGGTCCGTTATTAATTACATAACTTACTACCGCACTTGAGGTACCGGCTAATTTAGCTACATCATTACGGGTAACTTTTTTATTAAAATTCTGCATAGTCTTTCCTTATGATGTAGCCATTGTACCTAATTACAGGGCATCTTCCGGCAGATTAAGATCACGTCCTCGCGTTTCAGGAGCAATGAACGTGCTTACCAGACCGATGAAAGCGCATACTGCAAAGTAAGTTGCAATCGGCCACCAATGTCCGTAGTACGATAAAAGGGCAGAGGCAATCATCGGAGCGGTTCCGCCTGACATGATAGATCCGAGCTCTTTGGCAAACGCCATCTTGGTGTAGCGGTTGGTTACGCCGAATAGTTCTACACCCCAGGCAGCCTGAACACCGAAAATTCCTAAAGAGGCAAGTCCCATACCAATTACGATAACGGGTCCTACAATCCACGGCTCCTTGGTATCAAGCAGCATAAAAGCAGGGAACGCCCACAAAACCAGCAAGATGCAGAACCAGCGATAGGTAATGCGGCGCCCGAATTTATCGGATAACCAGCCGGAGAACGGAATGATAAAAAATCCCAGTACCGATGCTACAAATACCGACATGGTGGCTACCGACTTGTCAACGCTTAAGAAGCTCACAACATAACCGATGATAAATCCTTGAGCCAGATAAGACGGTCCGTTCTCTCCTATGCGCAATCCGACCATAACCCAAAAAGCCTTGGTTCTTGCAAAGAAGGAACGCTTGTCTTTCTTCTGCAGTTCCACACCTTTTTCAAAGGCTTCTTTGCGCATTTTTTCAAGCTGCTTTTTCTGTTTTTCAAAAACAGGTGTCTCACGCATATGCTTTCTGATTAAAAGAGCGATATAAGCAATTAAGATAGATCCCAAAAACGGAATACGCCAGCCCCAGCTCATCAAATCATCATGATCAAGCTGCAATACCAAAAGCCAAACTGCAGAGGCCAAGAGAGTGCCGCTGTTTGATCCTAATCCGATAATTGATGAAACTACACCGCGTCTTTTTACTGGAGCATACTCGCCTAACATAACGGCTCCGCCTGATAATTCGGCACCGGCACCGAGACCTTGCATAAAGCGCATCAAAACCAGCAAAGCGGCAGACCATGCGCCGATTTTTTCATAGCTTGGAATAAGTCCGATACATGTAGTGGCAAGTCCCATCAGGGAAATGGTAATAACCATGACAAACTTGCGGCCCATTTTATCACCGAGCATGCCGAAGACTATAGCTCCGATAGGACGCGCAATAAAACCTACGGAAAAAGCGGCAAAGCTTTGCAGCAAAGCCATAACCGGTGTTGATTCAGGGAAAAATACTTCACCGAAAATGATACCTGCGGCCAATCCATACAGAGCAAAGTCCGTATATTCCATAGTGGTTCCTAGCCAACAAGAGATAGTGGCTCGCCAAAAATCCTTTTTTCCCTCTTCCGTTTGGAAGTTGGCTTCGGCAGCCTGGGTGTGGATGTTGTTTTCGCTCATAGCAAACTCCGTAATATTTATTCTACACGTGTAGAATAAAGACAAAAACAAAGTTTTGATGTGAGTAGTTTCACAAAATTAATTTATTAATTTTTAATTTGTTTATTTAAATAAGTCTTATTGATACAGACAAAAAATTATCTACTCGTAAAAAAATTCAAAAATTTTAAACAGTTAAAAAGCGGTAAAGTCTGATGCTTTGCCGTCTTTCTCCAATATGATTAAAATTAATTAAAAGCCTTCTTAGCTAAAAAAATACCGGCTGCAAGCAATAGAAGCCAAATTCCCATTACGGCAAACGCCCCACTTAAGGAAAACAAGGTCCCGATAGATCCGATTAACGCGGGGCCGAACGTGATTGCCGCATAGCCGCAGGTTGATACCGCAGCAACAGCTGCCGTTTGCGGCATATATTTCTGGCGCCCGGCATAAGACACGGCAAGCGGTAATATATTGGCAAGCGACAAACCAAGAGCTGCCAATGCTGCATAAATAACGGCAGGATCTTTATTTAAAGACACAAGCATCAAAGCTGCCGCGGCAATAATCACGCTTATAAGCAAAGTTAAAAAAGCCCCGACATGCTTTAAAACCATGCTTCCTGAAAAGCGCCCTACAGCCATGAAAACTACTACAGTTAAATATCCGCTTGCTGCTGTTTGCGGATCCGCCGCCTCTTTTTCTATAAGCAGTAAACCGGTCCAATCAATCATTGCTCCTTCTGCAGTAAGCGCACTTAAGGCTATCAGCGCCAACATAATGACAAAGCCTTTAGGCAAAACAAAAAAAGGTTCATCTGAAACTATTTTTTCACTGTCTAAGGCAAAACTTGCCAAAATTAAAGTTCCGAGTACGACCAAGGAGGGAATTGCAGTCGCATACAGAGGAGAAAAATTTACAGTCAAAAACAAAGAAATAATCAAGACGGCAAAAATCTGCCCTATTGAGTAAAAACCGTGGAATCCGGATAAAAGAGGAGCTTTAAACTTTTTCTCGAGAAAGCTTCCGTAAAGATTTACCGCCACCTCCATACAGCCCATGGCAAATCCGTAAACAAGGACACAGAAAAACTGCAAAAAAAAATTAAATCTCGCCGCTACCGCTATAAGAGCAAGACATAAAACCGTTCCTGAAACAAAAACGGCAAAACGCGTTCCTTTAACTTTGACGATAAAAGTTGCAGTAAGCATCCCGATAATTGACCCTAATCCCATGGTCAATATCATTAAACTCAATTCAACTTTGGAAAGGGAAAGATCTTTTTGAATATACGGCACTAACGGGGCCCAGGCGGCTATTGCAAAACCTAAAAGAAAAAAACAGGTTCTGGCTGACTTCAGCACGGTCAGACTTCGATTTAATGTGAACATAAAAATCTCCGTCTTAAGTACCTAGGGTTAGGTCAGAAAATTTTAGCACATTTTAAAATGTAAAAATGCGCAAGTCAGTCTGCTCTTTTGGGCGCCAACAGATAAAAGCTCCCCAAACCGACCGCTACTACCGCACAGGCCAAGCATAAAAAAGTGTATTCAAGTGAAATAACTTTAGCTAAAAAACCGATAAGCGCCGGTCCGCACAAAATTCCGGCAAATCCTATAGCATTAACCCAAGTTACAGACAGATGCATCGGCATTTCTTTGCGGGAAGCTATATAAGAAATCAACTGCGGAACAATGTTGGATGCCCCGACTCCGATAAGAGCAAAACCGCATAAAGATGCTATCGCCATAGGGCAATAAACAACCACGCAATAGCCGCTGAAAATACATAAAGCACCTAACAGCAAAACGCGCCTGCGCCCCATTTTCATCACAATCTTGTCGCCGGTCAAGCGGCAGACTGTCATAGCGATGGCAAAAGCCGAATAGCCGTATCCTGCCATTGATATATCGACACCGCGCTCACTGCTTAAAAACACACCAGACCAATCCAATACCGATCCTTCCGTCATAAACATTACAAAACACATCAGACCTACAATAATGACAAGATAATGCGGAAAAATAAACTTCTTGGACGTAATAGCATTGTCTTTGCTTTCGTTGTGCCCGACAGAAGAAAAAAGATGCTTTCCTCCGGCAAATGTAAAAATCACTACAAAAACCGCAGCAAAAATCGCAGATCCTACAATGCCAAGCCACGTGTTTAACAAAGTCGTCACTATAATCGATCCGCAAAATCCGCCAACACTATACAAACCGTGTAATCCCGACATCACTCCGCGCTTTAATTCCTTTTCTACTAATGCAGCATTAATATTGGATACCACATCCACAATTACGGCACTAAAACCGAAACACAATAAAATCACTGCCATCAAATATAAATTTGACGTAACTGAAATCGCCACTATCAAAAAAGCCAATAATAATACGGAGGCATATATGAGTTTTTTACAGCCGAAACGTCCGGCCAAAACTCCGGTTATCGGCATTGAAATAAAAGAGCCGATTCCGACGCATAATAACAACAAACCAAGCTGATGCTCATCAAGTGCAAAACGTTCTTTCACATACGGGATCATCGGTGCCCAAGCCGCTACTGCAAAACCTGCGGCCAAAAACGAACAGCGATTGGAATTTAACAACTGTAATTCTTTTGTTTGCATATTTTTAAATATTACCGTTTAACTTAGCGCTTAGTTAAATTAAAGAATTACACTCACCCTGTCAATCTACTGATTTGTCCTAAAAACGTATTTTCTTCTCCACCTAAAAACAAAAAGAGCCGCCATTTCCGGTAGCTCTCTTTTTAATTATGCGTTACGGCTCAATTACATCATGCCGCCCATTCCGCCCATGCCGCCCATTCCGACACCGGCAGGAGCTTCGGCTTCCTTCTTAGGAGCGTCGGCAATCATGCACTCAGTAGTGATCATGAGACCGGCAATTGAAGCAGCATACTGCAATGCAGAACGGGTAACCTTGGTAGGATCCAAAATACCCATTTCGATCATATCGCCGTACTCACCGGTAGCAGCGTTATAACCGAAGTTGCCTTCACCTTCACGTACGCGGTTAGCGATAACTGAAGGCTCTTCACCGGCATTAGCAACGATCTGACGTAACGGAGCTTCCATAGCGCGCAAAGCAACCTTGACACCGACGTTCTGATCTTCGTTATCACCTTTAAGCTCAGCGGCAATCTTAGAAGCAACACGAACCAAAGCAACACCGCCGCCAGGAACAACACCTTCCTCAACTGCAGCACGAGTTGCGTGCATAGCATCTTCGACACGTGCTTTCTTCTCTTTCATTTCAACTTCAGTTGCTGCACCGACCTTGATAACGGCTACGCCGCCTGCAAGCTTGGCAACACGCTCCTGCAGCTTCTCGCGATCATAATCAGAGGTGGACTCTTCAATCTGCTTACGGATCTGAGCAACACGATCTTCAATAGCTTTAGCATCACCGGCACCGTTGATGATGGTGGTGTCATCTTTAGTGATAACAACGCGTTTTGCAACACCCAAATCATCAAGCTGGGTCTTATCAAGTTCCATACCGACATCAGAAGAAATTACAACACCGCCGGTCAAGATAGCGATATCCTGAAGCATTGCCTTACGACGGTCACCAAAGCCAGGGGACTTAACAGCAGCAACTTTAACGATACCGCGCATGTTGTTGACAACCAAAGTAGCCAAAGCTTCACTTTCTACATCCTCTGCAACGATAAGCAAGGACTTGCCGGCTTTAGCAACACCTTCCAAAATCGGAAGAATATCGCGAATATTGGAAATCTTCTTGTCAGTCAAGAGAATATACGGATTCTCAAGTTCAACGGCTGAAGTATCAGGCTTGTTGATAAAGTACGGAGAGAGGTAACCTCTGTCAAACTGCATACCTTCAACGAGGTCGAGTTGATCTTCAAGGCCCTGTCCGTCTTCTACAGTGATAACACCGTCACGACCTACGCTCTCCATAGCATCAGCAATGAGGTTGCCGACGGTAGCATCGGAGTTTGCAGAAATGGTGCCGACCTGTGCAATTGACTTTTTATCTGAGCACTCGGTGGAAATCTTCTTGAGCTCTTCAACGGCAACATTAACGGCCTTGTCGATACCGCGCTTTAAATCCATCGGATTCATGCCGGCGGCAACTGACTTAAGACCTTCGGTTACGATAGCCTGAGCCAAAACGGTAGCAGTAGTGGTACCGTCACCGGCTGCATCATTAGCCTTGGAAGCGACTTCCTTGACCATCTGAGCACCCATGTTCTGGAACTTACCCTCAAGCTCAATCTCTTTTGCAACGGTTACGCCGTCTTTAGTGATAAGAGGAGCACCGTAGCTCTTATCCAAAACTACGTTGCGTCCCTTAGGACCTAAGGTTACTTTAACGGCATTTGCCAAAACATTGACGCCCTCTAACATCTGAACACGGGCATCATTACCGAAAAATACTTCTTTAGCGGCCATTTTTCTAATACTTCCTTAAAATCTTAGTCGTTAACAACAGCAAGAATATCGCTTTCAGAAAGAATGATGACGTCATCGCCGTCAATACGCTCTTTCTTAGTACCGTAGCCTTCGTTATAAATTACGGTATCACCGACCTTAACGCTCATCGGAGCGATGGAACCGTTATCAAGAATACGGCCATTGCCTACAGCCAAAACTTTACCGCGAGTAGACTTCTCAGTAGCGCTGCCGGTTAATACGATACCGCCTTCAGACTTCGTCTCGACTTCAAAAGGTCTTACGATTACGCGATCATACAAAGGAACTAATTTCATTTGTTTCTCCGCAGGTTTATAAACCGCAAAAAATTCTAATCAAGTCGGCATAGGGCCCGACTTTCACCCCGCTTTGCGAACAAAGCTCTAAATTCAACACAAATACAAATGGGGATGCTTTTTTCACTTTCAAGAGAAAATTAAAAAAAATTTACAATTTTTTTGTCGGATAAGAGATAGGAAACACTGCAGCTGGATAAAACTAAGAAGGACGTAAGCTTTTCTAATTAACATTCCGGGAAGAAAAGCGCAGGATTAAAATGAAAACCTGCGCTGCTCAAAACTGATTTATCAAAAAAGATCAGCGGCTAAAACCCCGT
>NZ_GL830945.1 GCF_000188195.1 Succinatimonas hippei YIT 12066 | reverse complement strand
ATGCGCCTTGCTTTTAAGTATAAGCTGCGTCCTACCAGGAAGCAGACGGCCAAACCACACACACGAGTCAAACCTGTCCTCAGTGCGGGCATATAAGCAAAGGACAACCGCAAGGAGCAGGAGATATTCAAGTATGCCGCACACAATATCTTAAGAAGGGCAGGACTTGCCCGGATGGCCTGTCAAGCGAACCTCATAAGAGCTCGGCAGAGGAAACCCGCCTAGGCTAACGACAATAGGCAGTATGTTTGTTTAGCAGTAGGAATCATCGACCTTTAGACCGGTGAGGACGTCAATGCAAGCAAATTTAATCTAACTCTCTAATAAAACCCACCTGGTAAAATAATTTTACTTACAATTTAAAGTAGATTTAAGCAAAATATCATGGCCTATTCCATATAGTGTTGCATCTTTTTTGACCATTTACTCTTTAATAAGAAACATTATCCAATTAATTTTTAACTTTTTAAAGGTACTTATATTTTTTTACATCATGTTTATATAAAATCTGCTTGTTCATACTTTTTAAGGTAATGAATATATTCGCAGGACTTAGGCTTTTTCCTACGGCCCATTTAATTCCTTAACAGGAGTTTAAGAGGATGTTTAAATTTAAATGCGCATTGTGCGCCTTAACTGTTGCATTAACATCTGTTGCAGCCGCGGCTGATGACAACAACAAAGTCAACATTTGGAATTGGAGCGATTACATCGGAGAAAACACCGTTGCGGATTTTTCCAAAGCGTCTGGTCTTAATGCCAACTATGTAATGTTTGACTCTAACGAAATGGTAGAGGCAAGATTGCTGTCAGGCAAAACCGGTTTTGACGCCGTAATGATGGTAAGTTACTACGTACCGCGTCTTGCCAAAGCCGGAGCTCTCCAGAAAATCGACAAATCTTTAATTCCGAATTGGTCAAACCTTGATGACAAGCGTATGGAAATATTGCGTACTATAGATCCTAACAATGATTACGCGTATCCGTACACTGAAATTTCCCTCGGCATAGCCTACAACGACAAAAAAATAGCCGAAATTTTCGGGCCTGATTTTAAAGTCGACAGCTGGGACTTTTTATTTAAAAAAGAAAATTCAGATAAATTAAAGCAATGCGGCATTGCGGTTCTTGACTCCCCCATCGAAGTCATTTCTGCAGCCATGCATTATTTAGGTAAAGATCCGAACTCGGAAAAAGCCTCGGATTATGAAGAAGCGGAAAAGCTTTTAACTGCTTTAGCCTCCAACGTGAGATATTTCCACTCTTCACGTTATATAAACGAACTTGCCTCAGGCGAGATTTGTGCCGCTATCGGCTATTCAGGCGACATTCTGCAGGCGGATAAAAGAGCTATTCAGGCAAACCGTGATTACCGCATTAAGTATGTATTTCCTAAAGAAGGAAGCTTATTGTGGTTTGACTGCTGGACGATTCCTGCCGGAGCTGAAAACTATAAAGGAGCTCATGCGTGGTTTAACTATCTTTTAGATCCGCAGGTGGCAAAATCCGTATCTAATGAAATCCGTTATATTCTTCCGGTAAAGGGAGCTATGGATAATCTTGATCCGGAACTATCAGCCGATCCTAACGTTAATTTAACTCCTGAGCTTTTAAGCAAAGCCTATTTCCCGCAAACTCCGTCGGGCAAAGTATCGCGTATTACCAATCGAGTCTGGAATGCGATGAAGCTTAATGCCGATGCTTCAGCCAATGAAGAAGCTTCAGGCTGGGAATAATTTTCCATTTTTTCATAGACAAAAAGCGCATGTTAAATGCGCTTTTTTATTATTTTACATTCAAAATTTATATTTTTGTCAATTTTTACTGTCGTTTGTAGCAATTTTGTATGTTTAAATGCTATAGTGTGCCCTGATCAATTTTTGAGGGACAGTATTATGAAAAAACTTTTTATCGCCATATTTGCTCTTACTTTTATCTTAGCTGGCTGCGCTAGCGTTGATCTTGAAAATAAAGAACAAAGCGAAGCTGCCAAAATATTTAAGCAGCCTGATCCCGATAAAGCCGGAATTTATGTTTACAGACCGTCCACGATTGCAGGAGACGGAATGAGGCTTGATGTCTATCTTGACGGAGACTGCCTTGGAGCAACAGGCCCTAATGTTTTTTTATATAAAGAAGTTCCGGCAAACATATATCACACTGTTGCCAGTGAATCTGTAGTATCTCCGAATGAACTTAAAGTTTACATAAGCGGAGGCAAAAATTATTTCTTCAGACAAACGCCTACGGTCGAAGGCCTTATTTCCGGAATCTATACGGCAAAACTAGCTGAAGTTACAGAAAGTGTCGGTAAAAAAGCCATTAGTAAAATGGATCAGGGAAAAACTGGTAAATGCTATTCAGATTTTCATTTAAGTACATTGTTTGATTAGGCGTCACCACTTGTAAAAGCAAAAAGGCTGGCTAAAAATTTTTTAGTCAGCCTTTCTCTTTTCTAACTATTTTTTCTTTCTTGATTCAAAAAGCTTAATTGCCAGCTGAATATCAGCAAGTGAATTTATAACAAAATCAGCTCCGGCCTCATAAAAAGTGATGGCTGCTTTCATATTAAGCTTATCCTGCTCAATTATCGATAAAGCGGACCATTCATCCTTTGACAGGCCCATAATGGAGCTGCCCTGGGTAACGCCTACGGCAAAGACACCTGCGTGTTTTGCTTCCTTAATATCAGAAAGCGTGTCACCGATTTTCATTACATGCTTAACGCTTTTAATACCGAGTTTTTGCATGTTTCTGAATATCATATAAGGGAACGGCCGACCTAAATTGTCAGTTTCCTCTGGAGTAACCAAACAATCAGGCTCATATCCCTGCTTTTTGGCACACTCGGTAACCACCTTCATCATTGAAGCAGTATACCCTGTTGTAGAACCAATCTTAATCCCCTGGCTTCTCAGCAATTCTACCGCTTCAAGCACATAAGGCTTTAAGTCGCAGCACTTTTCCAAAACACTGAATAATGAAGGTTCAAAAGACTGATAAATACGTTCTACATCGTCTTCATCAGGCTCTTTTTGATAAGCATCAACCCACAAATCGCGAATTCTCGGCATAGCAAGCATCGTCTTTATATGATCGCGCTTTAACATGCCCATCGGAATACGGGTTTCTTCTTCAGTAACTTCAATTCCTGCAGACTTAAAGGCCTGCATAAAAGCTTTGACCGGGGAAATCGCCCCATAATCAACAGTAGTTCCGGCCCAATCAAAAATAACGCACTGGAGTTTAGGCATCATCTTGCTCCTTGTAGGCCTTAAACAAAGACAGGATCTTTTCTATATCCTCTTCATAGATTTCACCGATATTTCCAAGCCGGAAAGTATCGATATCGGTAAGTTTTCCGGGATAAATCACATAGCCGTTTTGCTTTAAAAACTCATGCATTGCGGAAAAATCAACTTTGAAGTTTTCAGGATACAGATAAGTAGTAATTATCGGTCCCTGAAGCTCGTCTTTGATATAAGCCTTAAATCCGAGTTTTTCCATACCCTCGCGTAAAAGCTTGTTGCATTTTTTATAACGGGCCAAACGAGCCGGCTGTCCGCCTTCTGTTTCAAGCTCGCGTAAAGCCTGTCTGAATGCTGCTACGACATGTGTCGGAGAAGTAAAACGCCACTTGCCGCCATGATGCTCCATGGTGTCATACTGATCGTATAAATCCAAAGATAATGATCGTGCATTGCCTTTGCTGGCTAAAAGTACCTCAAGCCTGCCGATGATAAAAGAAAATCCCGGAACTCCTTGGATGCATTTATTGGCTGATGAAATGAGAAAATCAATACCTGTTTTCCCCATATCAATATCTACGGCGCCAAATGAGCTCATCGCATCGACAACAAAAATCTTACCGTATTTTTTGACGATTTTTCCTATGGACTCAATGTCATTTAAAAGACCGGAGGTTGTTTCGGAGTGTACCATGGATACTATGGAGATATACGGATGATCATTAAGATAATCATCTACGCTATTAATATCCGGTATTTCATCCCATGCATATTCCAAAGTTTCATACTTGATGCCGGCATGCTTTAAAATCGAGCACATGCGCTTTGAATATGCTCCGTTAACCAACACCAGCACGGTATCATCTTTTGCCGGAATGGATGTTAAAACTGACTCTACTCCGAAAGTACCGCTTCCCTGCATTAAAACCGCAGTATATTGACCGTTATCCACATGAGCGAGCCTTAAAAGCTCATGTCTTATCTCCTGAGTGATAGCGTTATAATCGCTATCCCAAGTACAACGATCAATTAACATTGTCTCTTTTACTGTCGGGGTAGTAGTAAGAGGTCCCGGTGTTAACAGCTTATAAGTATTCAAATCTTTCACTTTATTCGCCCTTAACTAATTTCTGGTGCTTGACGAGCAATTCAGTGGTAAGTTTTTCAGGGAAAGTCTGAGAATTCTTAGGCTTTAATTCTTCATCAACGCTTTCACCTTGATATAAAGCTACAGGATAGTTCTGAAGCAATTCGGTACGTGCGTTTTTGATGATGCACTCAGCAATTTTCATGGCATTAGGATTGGTGTTTTCTCCCTTATCGACTACGGCAACAGCCTCGATAAGAGTAAAATTACCTTCCTCAGGATCAATGTAATCAATAGGCAAACCGTTCTTCTTGTCGGCAACAGCCTGATGACGCAAACCGAAACCTACAGCTACTTCACCGGCACGCAGCTTCTTAAGCGGAGCAGAGCCTGACATTTCAAGATGATCGCCGGCATTCTTTTCGATTTGCTTAACAATATCGGTACCTTCTTTCTCACCGTATTTTTTAATTAAAGCTTGGGTCAAAAGCCAAGAGGTTGAAGAACCGGTAATATCAGGAATAGAAATATGACCTGCGTACTCATGTTTTGCCAAATCCGCAAGAGCCTTAGGAGCAGTAAGTCCGTCTTGTTTTAAAACTTCGGTATTAACGAACATTGAACCGGTAACACCTAAAATCGGAGCATAATATGCAGTATCCGAACCGTTTACAGTTTTATGATCAAAAGTTAAATCTTTAAAAACTTTGTCTTTTGACTGTACTGAATCAAGATAGTATGAGCTTAAAGTCAAAACGTCAGCTTCAATATTCTTGCCTTCTGCTATCAACTTACCGCCGAGTTCAGAAGTTCCCATGGACTGCATGAGGTACTGACCTTCAAAGCCGTTATTGTCAAGAGCATGACGCATAGCAACCTGTGCCTCTTCGTCGGCATTGGTATAAATGACGACTTCATTGTCGGCAAAAGCTGCTGAACTATATAAAGCAGCGGCTACAACTAAAGATAATGACTTAACGATAAATGATTTTTTCATGATAAAGCCTCAAGTGGGGTTTTAGTTTCTGTTTTAGTAGTTTTCGCGGATTTAACTGATTTTCTGACCGTAAGGCGATCCAGAATCAATTTAGCCGCAACATTGGTGAAGAAAATCAATAATGACAGAACAAAAATAGCGTCAAACTTCTCAAAGTACTGTAACTCCTTGATTTTCACGGTCGTTACCATAGTTCTTGCTCCGGCGAGGAAAACGATTGCCGAAATCGTGACCATAGCATTGACGAAAAAGTATGAGAACATCTCTATAATGGTGCTCTTTGTATTGGGTATAACCACACGTCTTACTGTCTTAAACCATGTATCTCCCATTAAAGCTCCGGTAGTTTCCCAAGAGGCATTCATTTTGGAAAATGCCTGTTTGGCCATCAGATAAGGAGTAGTAAAGAAATGGACGACGTTAGCAATAATCAGGATAAGAAAAGTATTGGTTAAAGAAGTTCCTGTAAAAGCAAAGAGGAAACCGACACCGAGAACCATACCGGGCACGGTATTGGTAACCATAGCAAAAACATCCATCAAACTCTTACACCATCCGGTAAGATGCGAACGGGCATTAATCATACCGGCAAGATAGCAAAGTACTGTTCCGCAAATTGCAGTCAATATCGCCACATATAAAGAGTTTATATACACGCCTAAAATTGCACTTTCGGCAAAAATACGCTTGACGGTTTCAAGGGTGAACCACGGTTGATACGGCCAGCTTTTGACAAAAGGAACGATAAACATGATGGCAAAAACCGACAAAAGCAAAAGCGTCAAGGCAAGATAAAAAGCGAGAAATCCGCCATCCCGTAATTTATCGGGAACAGGATGCACCATTGAAATCTTGTTATAGCGAAAATTTAACCTGTCGCAATAACGCAACAAAACAATAGCGATAATTGACGGAACCAGCATCGCCATAGCAACTACGGATCCGTTGGCAAAATCCGGAACGGCTCCCATCATTGTCGCGTATAAAGTGGTAGCGATAACATCATACTTACCGGCAATTGATGTCGGGATACCGAAATCAGTGAAATTTAAGAAAAACGATAAAATAAAAGCAGCGACCATCGAACCTACAACGGGACGAATTCCTGTTATGTAAAAAGTACGTGCTTTGCTGTCGCCCATAACCTTAGATACGGTGATGAAATTTTTATCTACATATTTAAACGCGTTGTTTAAAATCATGAACGCAGGCGGTAGAGTATAAATAACACCGGCAATCAACAGACCGTAAAATCCGTAAATGGAAAAAGGCAGTTGCCCTATAAGCCTGGTTATCAATCCCTGACGACCGAATGAATAAATCACCGCAAATCCGTAGGTAATCGACGGCAGAAACAACGGCAGCAAAATAATAATTTCAATTGCAGATTTTAATTTTTGCGAGTAGGCGCAGAAATTAAGTCCGTAAGCGCTGATAAAAGCAATCGTCGTGGCTAAAAGAGCTACGGCTCCTGACACTTTAAAACTGTTAAACAACGACTCCCAAAAACTTCCCTTAGACAGAAAAGTCAAATAATTATCAAAAGTAAAACCGCCGTCATTAAAAAAAGACTGATTTAACACGCTATAAAGCGGATAAACCAAGGAAATACCAAGAATAAGAAATATAAGGGCAAAAGAAAGTTTCAGCTCAAATTGTCCTTTTCCTAAAAAAGCAAACATAATTAAGCCGCAATTTCTGTGTTGAATAATCGGAAAATATTGTCGCGTTTTATGGTGAGCTGCCTTAAGATGAAGTCCTTAATAAAGGTATTGGCGGGCTTATGGACAATGCTCAAAGGATCTGCATATTGGCTAATCAAACCGCCGTTTAAGATAAGGACTTTATCGGAAAGGGACAAAGCTTCCTCTGGGTCGTGGGTCACAATGACCGTAGTAAGATTGAATTGTCTGGCAATCTGCTTGATTCTGGCTTTAATTGATTCTTTTATCATGCCGTCAAGGGCTGATAACGGCTCATCAAGCAGAAGAAGTCTCGGTTTCATCACCAAAGTACGGGCAATAGCAACACGCTGCTTCTGCCCTCCTGAAAGCTCATCAATGCGTTTGTTCAAATGCTTTTCAAGATCAAGCAGATCAATTAAATCGCGAACTTCCTGCATAGTAGATGCTTGAGGATTATTACGCAGACCGTAAACTATATTCTCGTAAGCATTTAGATTCGGAAACAAAGCAAAGTCTTGAAACACGATATTAAAGCCGCGTTTTTTCATCGGAACATTGCTTAAGCTCTCTCCGTCAAAAAAAATTTGCCCTGAAGTTAAATCAGTAAGACCTAAGATCACATTTAATAAAGTAGTCTTGCCGCACCCTGACGGGCCGAGAATTGAAACAATTTCACCGGTATCTATCTGTAAACTTATATCTTTAAGTACGACATTTGAGCCAAAGCTCTTAGAAACATTCTTAAGTTCCAACATTTTTATGCACCAAAGTTGACTGTTTGGCAAAATTATAAAAATGAGGTATTAAGCACAAATGATCCTAATATTAAATCTATGTTTATTTTATAAAGTAAAATTTTAAATAAAAATTAACCAGAACATTAAAAACAATTACAGTAAATACCAATAAATCAACAAGTTAAATTACAAATTGACCCAACGTTTATGCTAAATTTTCATTAAATATTCCAAAAGAAAAAGTTTTTAACCTTAAATTACTGTTAAAGCATATCGAAGAACAATACCGAAATTATCGGAACATAATCTTAAAACACCCTGTTGACGCACAGGATCATACCTATCTCACGTAATTTATAGACTTAAGGAAAAAAGCAGAACGGATCATTATTTCCGGAATTTCCTTATAGTTCGGCAATTTCCTTAGCAACTTCTGTCGCACTCTTTCCTGATGTATTCACTTTTATCGTGTTTAAGCTCCGGTAAAGTGGAATACGCTGTATGCTTTGCTTAATTACCTCAGAAGTACGAATACCCGCTGTCACATCTTTTTGTAAGCGATAAATAAGTTCCTGCTCAGAACAAATCAGAGATACGGCTATAATACGGCAATTAACGGTATTAAGGCTGGAAATTATTTTATCAATAATGGATTGTTCATGCATAACCCAACAAAAAATAACATTCTCATAAACAGAGCATTTGAGAAAGTTATTTAAAACAGCACATATATTTTGCATTACCATTTCCTTTGTTTCAGCTGTAACTTGAAACGGACACGAATCCCAACACCAATCACCGTCAAGAAACACACTATTAGGCAATTTTTGCTTTAAAAGCTGACTAACAGTAGTTTTCCCAACCCCCATAGTCCCGCCGATGATAAATAACTTCTTCATATATAATTTCCCATTACATGATTGGATTTCAGTTAAGACGCATACCTCTTTTATATAACAACAAAAATTGCTGACTTTCAGCTTATACAGTATTTTGACGGCTTTTCAGTATATTTTAGTAAACAACGTAAATATACCGGCATGCCAAATCTCCCGGCAAAATGCTGCTTTAAATCCTATACAGCAGACAAAAATTTCATGTGTTTCATTTTTTTATTCAAATCTTACTTAAACCGATTAAATTTTTTACACTTTTTTTGCACCAAATCAACGCAATATCTTCAGATGATCTTTATTTTCTGTAAATTCTCGTATCATTATTATGATGATTTTAATTAAAAAAGTACCATAAATTCATCAAATTACTTTTTTACAAAACTCAAAACGTTAAGAAAAACTTTATATAAATATTAATAATCGCATTTAGAAATAAATTAAATCCCTCCACTTAGATACTCATACTGCACAAATTAAACGATTCGTGGCAAAATATACATTTATTTTCAGATAGCCTTTTAAGGTAATTTAAGTTAAATATCAAGACGGCGTTTTTGCCGCATAACGGAGCACAAACTAATGGCAACTAACAACGTTGCATACAATCCGCAAGAGATTGAGCCGCAAATTCAGAAATTTTGGGAAGAACATAAAACTTTCCACGCAACCGAAGATAAAAACAAAGAAAAATATTACTGCCTCGTAATGTTCCCGTATCCGTCAGGCCGACTTCATATGGGACACGTTCGTAACTATACAATCGGCGACGTAATTGCCCGTTATAACCGTTTGCTCGGTAAAAACGTCATGGCGCCCATAGGCTGGGATGCTTTCGGACTTCCGGCTGAAAATGCCGCCATTAAAAATCACGCTCAACCCAGCGACTGGACCTACTCCAACATAGAATATATGAAGCGACAGTTAAAAGCTTTAGGTCTTGCTTATGACTGGGATCGTGAAGTAGCAACCTGCCGCCCTGAATACTATAAGTGGGAACAAAAATTTTTCGGTGAACTTTACAAGCGCGGACTTGTTTATAAAAAAGTATCAACTGTTAATTGGTGTCCGCACGACAATACCGTTCTTGCCAACGAACAAGTAGTTGACGGACGCTGCTGGCGCTGTGACAGTAAAGTTGAACTGCGTGAAATTCCCCAGTGGTATCTTAAAATCACCGCTTATGCCGAAGAACTGTTAAAAGATATCGACACCTTGACCGATTGGCCTGAGCGCGTCCGCACTATGCAGCGCAACTGGATTGGCAAATCAGAAGGCTTGCAGATAACTTTCAAAATTGAAGGATCAGAGGAAACCTGTGAAGTTTACACCACCCGTCCCGATACCTTCATGGGCGTAACCTATATGGCAATTTCCGCAGCACATCCTCTTGCCAAGGAAGCTTGTGAAAATAACCCTGAGCTTGCTGCTTTCTGCAAGGAATGCCTTACCCAGAAATTTGCTGAAGCCGATATCTCCACTATGGAGAAAAAAGGCATGGCAACAGGCAGATATGCTATTCATCCGTTAAACGGACGCCGTATCCCAATCATGGTAGCCAACTTCGTTATCATGGATTACGGTACCGGTGCCGTTATGGCTGTGCCGGCCCACGATCAGCGCGACTATGAGTTTGCTGAAAAATACGGTCTTGAGAAAATTCCGGTAATCCGTCCTGCTGACGGTAGTGAAGTTGATATTTCAAAAGAAGCTTATGTTGAGCACGGAATTCTCTTTAATTCAGGTGAATTTGACGGTCTAAACTTCAAGCAGGCTTTCGATGCCATTGCCGACAAGCTTGAAAGCTTGGGCTGTGCCAAACGTACCGTTAACTATCGTCTTCGTGACTGGTGTATCTCCCGTCAGCGCTACTGGGGTGCCCCTATCCCGATGCTTACCGTTGACGAAACCGGTGAACTGGTTCCGGAAGTTGATGAAAACCTTCCGGTCAAGTTGCCGACAGACGTCACCATTGACGGTGTAATTTCCCCGCTTAAAACCGACGAAAAATGGTATAAAACCACTTATAAAGGTCAAAGCGCAACTCGCGAAACTGATACCTTTGACACCTTTATGGAGTCATCATGGTATTTTGCCCGTTATTGCTCTCCTAACTACGACAAAGGCATGGTGGAACAAGATGCCGGTGATTATTGGCTGCCTGTCGATCAATATATCGGCGGTATTGAGCATGCCGTTTTACATCTGCTTTACTCACGTTTCTTCTTCAAGCTGATGCGTGACTGCGGCATGGTCAAATATGATGAACCGTTTAAACGTTTATTATGCCAAGGCATGGTTCTTGCAGATGCTTTCTATTATATAGATGACGGCGCTCGTGTATGGGTAAGTCCGCTTGATGCAATCGTTACCCGCGATGACAAAGGCAATATCACTAAAGCTGTTGACAAGCAAGGTCATGAACTTATTCATGAAGGCATGATCAAGATGTCAAAGAGCAAAAACAACGGCATCGATCCTGAAGATATGGTTCGCCTTTACGGTGCTGATACCGTACGTCTGTTTATGATGTTTGCCTCTCCTGCCGAACTCACTCTTGAATGGCGCCAATCCGGAGTTGAAGGAGCAAACCGCTTCTTAAGAAAATTATGGAATCAAGTCTATGATTTGACCTCCGTTTCTTCATTCAAAGCTCTCGATAAGAGCAAACTTAACGCTGCTCAGCGCAAACTGCGCCATCAGCTGCATACCACTATTGTTAAAGTTACTGATGACATCGGTCGTCGCCAAACTTTCAATACTGCAATTGCTTCCATTATGGAACTTTTAAATGCAGCAGCTAAAGAAACCGGTACGGATGAAACCTCAATTGCGCTTCGCTATGAGATTTATAATGCCGTTATCCTGATGCTCTACCCTATCACTCCGCATATTTGCTTTAAGCTTTACGAACTTTTAGGCAATGAAGGTGAAATTGACGATGCATCTTGGCCTAAAGCAGATCCTGATGCATTAAAGGCAGAAGATATTCTTATCGTAGTTCAGGTAAACGGTAAAGTTCGTGCCCGCATCAATGTCGACCCGACTCTTGATGACGAATCAGTAAAACAAGCAGCTCTTGCAAATGAAGCTATCGTCAAGTATCTTGAAGACAAGAGCGTTAAGAAAGTAATTTATGTAAAAGGCCGTCTCGTTAACATCGTAGCCGCCTAAGGAGGTAACGTGCGTCAGGCTGTTTTGATTTTAATTACCTGTGTAAGTTTTGTACTTACAGGCTGCGGTTTTTCTTTGCCGCATCAGACCAAATTAAACGAAGCAATGCCTGAAATAATCGTTACCGGCTCTTACCACCATCCTTTCTACAAGATGGTGGTACAGAAATTACGTTTGTCGGGAGTTAACGTTATAAGTCAAAACTCCCCGACTGTTCCTAAAAACGCGGATCTTCCTTCTTTAATGATCCCGTCTCCCTCAGTTTCAAATCGCGTTGCGTCTGTTGATTCAAGAGCTCAAGCGCTTGAACGATCTATTATCGTTAGAGCTGCCGCAACATTACTTATTCCCAATCATCGTCCGATTGTGATGCAAAATTCCCTTACCCGTCAGGTACTTGATAAATCGGGACAAAATCTTGCTTCACATAATGAAATCAACATTGTTATCAATGAAACTTATGATGAACTTTCAAGTCAGCTGGTAATGCGTCTTAGTTATTTAGGCAGACAGTCAGATCCTGATGCCAGAGTTCCCCAGCCCGGAGAATTAGTCCTCGTTCCGAGCGAAGGAGATGATCCTTACGCACTTGAAATTCAAACCTCCGGTTATGAAGGAATGACTTTAATTGAAGCATTAAAAGCGCAAGACACCGCCGAAAAAGCAATGTCATCGGAAATGTCTCTTGATAACCTCAATAACGGACAAGACGTGTTGAATCATCGTCCCCAGCTGCCTAAAGTAGAACCAAAATTGCTGCACGCGGCCCCTGAAGATCTTAATATCTAAGTGTAAGATGCAGATTTTTGTCCCTGTTTTTATCTTATCCTCTGACGATCCTTTATTAAAAAACGATCGCAGTAGTGAAATTTACCATAGTTACAAAGAAAAACATCCTGACTCTGAATATCTGCTTTTTACCTATTCGGATTTTGCTTCAAGCGGACAAAGCAATCTTGCGGTACTTGAAAACGAACTTATTGACGGCGGTCTTTTTACATCGAATAAAGTTATTAAAATTTATCTAAAAGATATCGATAAAACTGCAGCTGACGTACTAATGCTGCTTGCAAAATATATTTCAAAACAACGCGATGATCTGCAAATCATAATTGATTTGCCGCGAATTGCAGCAAGTTTCAATAAGGTATCGGCAAAACCGTTTGCAGAGGAGAGTAAAAAAAACCGTAAAGCCGACTTGCGCGTAAAAGACGCTATTTCCTATTTAAAAAATCAAAATGCTGTCCTTGAGATCATGTACCCGCCGTCATTACAAGAAATGCCCGGTTGGATAAGTTCAAGAGCTCGTCGTTTAGGTCTCTATATTGATCCTGATGCTGCCGTATTCTTATCCTCTGCCTATGAAGGGAATCTTACGGCCATCGATCAATGTCTGCAAATTGTTAAAATGACGGCAAAAACCGAAAAAATCACAATTAAAGATATTTTTACGTACTTTAGCAAAGACAGCCGCTTTTCCGGATTTGAATTGACTGATGCAATACTCGACGGCCAGGGGCTGAGAGCTCTTAATATTTTAAATTCTCTATGTTCACTTGAAGGAAACTCTTTAACTACTAATTTGCCCTTGATTTTATCCCGTCTTGATAATGCATTAAGCGCTCTTGCCGCTGCCAAAACCCAGAATTTAAGAAATGCCGGTTTTCAAGAAAAGACCGCTTTTTTTGCCGGTTTCGGTATACGTTTGCCTCAATCGCAAAATGCAATAATGAAAGCTGCCCTGCAAATGCCTGACATATTGATAAATTATCTTAACAAAACTCTTGCATGTGCTTCAAAAGCTTATAGTTCGTTTGACAATAAAGCGGCAATTTTATGCCTGCAGAGAATGTGTGTTGCCGTCAATGATTTCTCAGTAATGAACTTAAAGGAGCTTTAAGATGGAGAGAATTGGCTTTTTCGGCGGAAGCTTCAATCCCGTCCATCTTGGACACACCGTTTTGGTAAAGAAACTAAAAGACGATTTACAGTTAAATCGTGTAGAAATTATTTTAAACGGAAATCCGCCGCATAAAACCGTTCCCGGTGCAAGTTATAATGATCGTTTTACAATGTTAAGACTTGCTTTTGACTCATGCCCTTTTGTACATATCAATCAATGTGAGCGTGACAGTGCATTCGTTCATTACACCTATGATACTTTAAGAGAGTTTAGAAATTTTTACGGACAGAATACCGCTTTATTTTTTATGATGGGCTATGATTCTCTATGCTCTCTTGACACCTGGAAAAACGGTTTCAGCCTGACTGACTATGCTCACCTTGCAGTAATTTCAAGACCTCAATACAACCCTGAATTACTGCCTTTTTCTGTCAAACACTTTCTAAAAGATCGCCTCATAACGGAAACTACAAGTAATGAGGCAATAAAGGCATTAAATACTCCATCAGGAAATGTCTTCTGGATTGATTCACGTGAACTTGACATATCATCTACACGCCTTAGAACTATCATCCATGAAGGATATGGAACGCCTGAAATTTTCGAGGCCAAGCTGCAACCTTTTATTGATGCAAAAGTCATTGAATATATAAAGCATCACCACCTATACTCATTAATATAGAACACTGATGCTGTTGCTCTTTGCATGTTATAATTTCCAAAACTTTTGACTTGACGGATGAAAAGTGATCATTAATACCACCAACGAATTTGATACTACTGCAAAATTGCAGGAAGCTGCGATCAGAAGTCTTGAGAGCTCCAAAGCTCTCGATATAATCGCGATTGATGTAAAAGAACACAGTTCTATTACCGATACCATGCTTATTTGTACCGGAACTTCAAATCGTCATGTTTGCGCTATAGCAGACAGACTTGTCGACTATTTAGCCAAACACGGTATCCACGGAGTTGAAGTTGACGGAACCGCTGAAGGCAAGTGGGTTCTTGCCGACCTTGGCAATGTTATGGTTCATATCATGCAGGACGAAGCCCGCCAACGCTACCAACTTGAAAACCTTTATCGCTGCATGGCTGCCGGAATTGACGAACAGTGAAAATCATCATGATTGCCGTAGGCACTAAAATGCCTGCCTGGGTTACTGCCGGTTTTACTGAATATCAAAAAAGAATGCCTCCGGAACTGAGGCTTGAACTTCATGAGATTCAGCCGGATAAACGCCGCCAAGGTGATATTGCCAAAATCACCGAGCGCGAAGGTCTTGCGATTCTTGACGCGATTCCGAAAAAAGCCTATGTCATTGCCCTTGACGAGCACGGCAAAGAATTTAACAGCATGGATTTAGCCAAAAAACTCGGTGCTTGGAAAAATTACGGACAAGATATAGCTTTACTCATCGGAGGCCCTGACGGACTTAGTCAAGCGTGTAAAGAGCGAGCCCAGGAATTGTGGTCTTTATCTAAACTGACACTGCCCCACCCGTTAGTTCGCGTGGTCCTTGCCGAAACTTTATATCGAGCTTACAGTATTGACGCAGGACTTCCCTATCATCGTGCCTGACAGGTAAAAACAGTGTTCGGTTTTAAATCCTCACGTTCTAAAGAAAGACAGCTTTTTACCAAAAAAGAAAAGCCGCGCAAAACGCGTGCGCGCGGAAATATAAGGATCCGCAATACCGAACTTGAAAACCGCATTTTTAAAAACCGCGTTTTATTCGGCGTAATTTGCTCCATATTTTTGTGTTTGATACTTTTTGGCAACCTCTATTATTTACAGGTTATCTCTCACAGCACCTATCAAACCCGCTCTAATGAAAACCGCATTCGCGTGTTACCCGTCATTCCGCAGCGCGGTATGATCTATGACAGAAATATGGTGGTTTTGGCTGAAAATCTTCCCGTCTACCATTTAATGCTTTATCCTCTTAAAGAGTTCGACACCAAAGAAACGGTTTTAAAACTCAACTCTCTTATGGATCTCGGTCTTTCGGATGCCGATATAAAACGCATCATATTTATGGCCTCAACGCGTAAGCGTTTTACCGGCATTGAAATTTCCGACATGTTAAGTGAAGATCAAATTGCCACATTTTCAGTTCATCGTCACGCATTTCCAAATGTGCAGGTCTCTTCATCTTTAAAGCGCAACTATCCTTTTGCCGACGTATTGACTCATGCAATAGGATATGTCTCGCGAATAAATGAAAACGATGTCAAACGCCTGACCGAAGAAGGAAAAATCGATAATTACGAAGGAACCAGCGCAATCGGCAAACTAGGTGTCGAAAGTTACTACGAAGATATCCTTCACGGTATAACCGGAACCAGAGAAGTGGAAGTTGACAGCCACGGGCAGATAATAAGAACCCTTAACTACAATCCACCGATACCGGGAAAAAACCTGGTTTTAACTTTAGATGTGAGACTTCAGTATTATGCGCAGCAGCTTTTAGGATCGATGCGCGGGGCAATTGTTGTTATGGATCCTAACAACGGTGAACTTTTAGCTTGTTATTCAAATCCATCATACGATCCAAACCCTTTTGTGCGCGGCATCCGCAGCCGTGAATATTCAAAGCTTTTAAACAACCCTAACCGTCCGCTTATAAATCGTGCCACCCAAGGCGGATATGCCCCTGCATCAACTATCAAGCCGCTTTTAGGAATTATGGGACTTAATGAAAATCTTATAACTCCCACTTCTACCTATTTCGGCGCATCGGCGTTTATGCTTCCGGGCTCAACCCACCGTTTCCGCGACTGGAGAGCATCCGGACACGGCTGGCTTGATTTGTACCGAGCCATTGAAGTTTCAGCCGATACGTATTTTTATGATTTGGCCTTCCGCGCCGGCATAAACGTTATTCATGAATATCTTGATAAATACGGATTCGGCCGTTCTACCGGAATTGATATACATGAAGAGTCTCTTGGAGTTAATCCGTCACGGGAATGGAAACAAAAACGTTTTAAACAACCATGGCACATGGGAGACACCGTTCCTATCGGCATCGGACAAGGATATTGGACTACTACTTTGATGCAGCTTATAAAAGCGCACGCGTTAGTTGCCAACAAAGGTCATTTTGTTACGCCGCACTTTCTCAAAGAAATAAGGATGCAAAATGAAAAAAACAGCTATAAAGATCCTGAAGCCGGAAAAAAATTAAAAGTAAAAAGCGACAGCTATTTTGATGTAGTAAGAACCGGCATGTACCTTGTAATCAACGGAGCTGAGGGTACCGGAAGGCGAGCTTTTCATGATGCAAGCTACAAAGCGGCAGGTAAGTCAGGAACAGCTCAAGTAGTATCCATAAAGCAAGATGAGCGTTATGATGCACGTAAATTACGCGTAGAACACCGGGATAATGCTTTATTTGTTGCTTTTGCTCCTTTTTATCATCCTCGAGTTTTAGCTGCTGTGATCCTGGAAAATGAAGGCGGAGGATCGGCAAAAGGTGCCCCGATTATCCGTCAAATGATGGATAAATACTTTGAGCTCTATCCCGGATATATGGGTGAAAAAACACCGGTAAGAATGAAATTCGGACTAGGCGGTTACGCCAATATGCAATAAGAGGCTGTAATGTTCGTGCAAAAAAAAGTCATTATTGACAACAAACCGCACCGTTTTAATAATCTGCAGAAGCTTTTATGGCATCTGCATATAGACCTGCCTTTACTGCTCGGACAAATCTTAACCTTAATGCTGTCTTTGTTTATTCTATATTCTGCGTCAGGGCAGCATGCCGATATGCTTCTTCGGCAGATTATAAGAACCGGTCTTGCTTTTTGCGTAATGGTTTGCGTTGCCCAAATTCCTCCGCGACTTTTTGCCAAATCAACAATTTATTTATATATAGGCGGATTAATTCTGCTGATTTTAGTCGAACTTGTAGGCGATATTTCAAAAGGTGCGCAGCGTTGGCTTAACCTCGGTTTTATGCGCATTCAACCGTCAGAGCTTTTTAAAGTGGTAATGCCCCTTACCATCGCTGCTTTTTTAAGCCGTGACGATATTCCGCCAAGGACCTCAACGGTATTGTGGGCTTTTGTCATTATCTTGATTCCGGTCGGTCTTATTTTGCATCAGCCGGATTTAGGAACAGCAATTTTAATTTTAGTATCAGGTTTTTTATGTGTTTTCGTTGCCGGACTTAGTATCTGGTGGCTTGCAACCGGAGTTATCGCCGGCATAGCCATAATTCCCATCATGTGGAATTACGTACTTCATGACTATCAAAAGCAGCGAGTTCTTACCCTGCTAAATCCCGAATCCGATCCTTTAGGTGCCGGATATCATATCATTCAATCAAAAATTGCCATCGGCTCCGGCGGACTGTACGGCAAAGGATGGTTAAACGGCAGTCAATCACAGCTGGATTTTCTTCCCGAATCTCATACGGACTTCATTTTTGCCGTTTTAGCCGAAGAAACCGGACTTATCGGCTTTTTAGTTTTAATGGCTTTATATACCTATCTTATTTCAAGATGCCTTTATATTACTCTTAACGCTTCAAGTAATTTCGAACGCATTCTATGTGCCGCCTTATCCTTTACTTTCGTTTTCTATATCTTTGTTAATATCGGTATGGTCAGCGGGATCCTGCCTGTTGTCGGGGTGCCCCTTCCTCTTATAAGTTATGGCGGAACAGCAATGATCACGTTAAGCGTTTGCTTCGGAATCATTATGTCAGTACAAACGCACAAACGTGAATTAAGCTTTAAATAAAGGAAAAATAATTATTACTATGGTATCCTTTATTAAATGTTTTTTTCGGAAAAAATTTCATGTTTAAGAATAAATTATCTGTATTTTTACTCTGTATGGCTCTACCCTGGTGCACTGCATATTCAGCCGATCTTAACGAACTGTCAAAACATTCGGGCGTTAGTGTAAAACGCCTTGAACAAGCGATTTCACTTGCACAATTCCAACCTAAAATCATTGAGACTATGACAAGGCCTTATGAAAGTAAACAATGGTGGGAATACAGAAATCTTTTTATTACCAAATCAAGAGTTAACGCCGGCGTTGATTTTTATTTTAAACATGAAGATACGCTAAAAAATGCAGAAGCAAAAACCGGAGTTCCTCCCGAAATCGTCTGTGCCATCATCGGCGTTGAAACCTTCTACGGTAAAAACATGGGTAATTGGTCCGTACTTGATGCCTTATACACTTTAGGCTTTAAGTATCCTCCCCGTGAAAAATATTTCTCAAAAGAATTTGCCAACTTCGTTGCCCTTGCCGATCGGGAAAACTGGGATTTAAAATCCGTCTTGGGCTCTTATGCAGGAGCCATGGGCATGGGTCAATTCATGCCGAGCTCTTACTTAAGCTATGCAGTGGATTTTGACAATGACGGTAAAATCAATTTGTTTAATGACATAGAAGATGCTATCGGCTCTGTTGCCAACTACTTTAAAGCTCACGGCTGGGATCAAGGCCACGGCATTTTTTATCCGGCACTTGCCAAAAAAGATCCTACGGAATTAATGAAAAAGGAATGGAATCTTACGGCTGGGGAAATGTATGAAAACGGCATTTCCACCAAAGTAAATATTCCTGCAGATGAAAAAGTACGTTTATTTAAGTTCGAACTTAAAGATAATAAGCTTGGTTTTGGCGTAGGTCTGCACAACTTTAACGTTATAATGAAATATAACAAGAGTCCGCTTTATGCTCGCGCCGTTTATGAATTGAGTGTTTTCATAAGAGCAGAACACGATAAGCGCCTGCTTGAACGCGGAATTAAGGTAAAACCACACAGCAGAATTCCATAATTAATAAATGAAAAACAAAATTTCTTATACTTTAGTCGCCTCCTTGCTGAGCGCAATTTTTATCCTTAACGGATGCTCCTCTTCAAGCGACATCAATAAAACCCACGGTGCGATATCATCATCAGGAGGTGTTTACGGAACAGGACCGAACAACTCCATTCCCTATCCGCAAAAAGATCCTGTAGATATAACCGGAGTTCCCGGTGCCAAAGTTAAATACGAACCCTACAGCCGCGGAGGAAACAAAAATTACACCGTATTAGGTAAAAGCTATAAAGTCTGGAACGATGTCAAATCCTATGAGGAAATAGGTACCGCTTCATGGTATGGTCCCGGTTTCCATGGAAATAAAACCTCAAACGGTGAAACCTACAATCAAAAAGGTTTTTCTGCAGCGCACAAAAACCTTCCGTTGCCATCCTACCTTAAAGTTACTAATTTAAATAATGCCAAATCAGTTATCGTCAGAGTCAACGATCGCGGACCTTTTCACGGCAATCGCATCATTGACCTATCAGAAAGTGCAGCCCGTTATCTTGATATAGTTAGAAAAGGTACGGGAAAAGTAAGAATAGAACTGGTAAAGGTAAGCCCTGACGGAACGATTTTAAACTCTTCTCAATCTTCCTACATTGCACAAAATACTGTAGAAAATTCAGATGAAAATGTACTTGCCCCTATTCTTCAAGACAAGAACAGCAACATTCTCTCCGGCGGTTTTTACGTACAGTTTTTCTCAACTCAATCCTCAGATCGTGCTTCCGAAATCTCTGACAGGCTGCGCGGTTTAACCTCGTATCCTATCGTTATCAATAAAGAATCGGGATACTATAGATTACGTACCGGTCCTATTGTTGAAGAGGATCTTGAAAATGCAGTTGAAGAAATGAAAAACTTAGGGTATAACGACAGTTTCGTAAAAAAAATTTAGGACTTAAATAAAGTGAACTATATTTTTAATCGCAACAATATCATCGCTGCAGCAAGCGCTTTTCTTTTAACCGTATCTTCCTGTGCAGTAAGCGCAGAAGCCATTCCCGATCCCTTTGCTCAATTTAAAAACAATCCGACCGCAGCAGCTCCCAATGCATCAGGCGTACAAAATACCGCATCGGCACCTTTGGTATTGCCGTCTCCTCCGACTTTTGATGCTGAGTCTTGGGTACTCATGGATTACCATTCAGGTCAAGTCTTATTTGAGCACAACGGACAAAAGAAAATTTGGCCGGCCTCCCTTACCAAAATGATGACTTCTTATGTTATCGGAATGGAAATCAAAGCCGGACGACTTAAACCTGACGATCAAGTGATGATTACGGAAGAAGCTTGGTCAAAAAATTATTCCGACTCTTCAAAAATGTTTATTGAAGTAGGTGATACCGTTTCTGTTGACTCTTTAAATAAAGGCATAATCATCCAATCAGGCAACGATGCATGCGTAGCCATGGCAATTCATCTTGCCGGTTCTGAAGCCGGTTTTGTCAGTGTAATGAACACCTATGCAAAACAGCTCGGACTTAACCATACCCATTTTTCAAACGTACACGGACTTTTCTCTGAAGACAATTACTCTACCGCCTACGACATGGCTCTTTTAGGTCGGGCTCTTATTCGGGATTTACCTGAAGAGTACTCAATTTATGCCCAAAAGGAATTTACTTTCAACGGCATCAAGCAGTCAAATCGTAATCGTCTTTTATGGGACAAAACCCTAAATGTCGACGGCATCAAAACCGGACACTTGTCTCAAGTAGGTTATAATCTCGTAGCTTCAGCCCCGTCCGGCAACATGCGTCTTATTGCCTCTGTTATCGGAGCAAAAAGTGAGTCACAGCGAGCTGATTTCTGCAGACAGATGCTTTCCTACGGTTTTAGATTCTTTGAACTCTATACTCCCTTCAAACAAGGCCAAAGCATTTTAAAACGCGAGGTTCGTTTAGGTGACACCGATTCTGTTGATTTAACCGTAAATGAAGATGTAGGAATGATGATTCCGCGCGGCAGCAGTTCTAATATAAAAATAAGCTATCGTTTGAATAAAGCTGTTTTCACCGCACCTATAGCTAAAGGCGATAACCTTGGCATAATTGAATTCAAATTAAATGATAAAACATTATCCCGCGCTCCTTTGGTAGCAAAAGAAGCGGTTAATGAAGGCGGATTCTTCAGCCAGCTTTGGGATAAAGCTTACATGTTCTTTACCAGCGAGAGTAACGACAGCAATGACAAGTAAGTTCTCAGAACTTTTAAAGTTCCCGTGCATCGTCGATTTCCGCATTATTGTCGATGCACTTAAAAAAGATGCTTTAAATGAAGTAAAAAAACATATTGAAGAAATAGTGCCCGGAAGCGTACAAGAAATTGTTGCATCTCCGCGCGTTAGTTCTAACGGTAAATACATTTCTTATACGATTCCGGTGCAGGTTTTGAATGCTAAAAACATTGAAGATCTGTATCAGCATCTTGGAAAAATTGATTTTATAAAACACGTTCTTTAAATTATTATGTACCGTTCATCGCAAACCGATTTTCAATACGAATTCGGACGTTTTATCAAGATATTAGCTTATCTTGCATCAATCGCCATCCTCGTGTTTGCGATGTTTTTACTGCTCGGTATCCTTAGAATCTCAAGCTTTGCTTTTAATACTTACGACAGTTACGATGATGTTCCTTACAACAAAGTAGGTTTACTTCTGGGAACATCTTCAAACGTTGCACCTGGCCAACCTAACGAATACTTTACTAACCGGATAATGGCGGCAGCGAACTTATACCGTCATAAAAAAATCGATTACATTTTAGTTTCAGGCGACAATCGTCACGCTTCATATAATGAACCGCGCCAGATGATGCAAGCCTTACTCAAGGCCGGAGTTCCGCAAGATAGAATAGTTGCCGATTACGCCGGATTTAGAACCAATGATTCAGTTATTCGCGCCCACAAGGTATTCATGCTTAACAAAGTAACGATAATTTCGCAAGAATTCCATAATGAAAGAGCGTTGTTCATTGCAAATCACCTTGGTATTGATGCTATCGGCTTTAACGCATCCGACCCTTACAGCGAAGGCAGTAATTTTAAAGTTAAATTGCGTGAATTCTTTGCCCGAATAAAATGTGTTATCGACATGTATATATTACATACTAAGCCGACATTCTTAGGAGATCCGATCGAAATCGGGTCGACAGAAAAACCAATAAATGACGGCGCAACAACACCAGATACAAAAAAAGCTGAACTTTAAAAAATTAAAAATAAAAAGGATCACAAATGTATACCGTAAATAAAAATGATATGGTTAAACCTTTTATTAAATGGGCCGGAGGAAAACGCCGTACCTTAAATCAGCTTTTATTCTTTATGCCTGACAAAATTTCAAGTTTTGTCGAACCGTTTGTAGGCAGCGGATGCGTATATTTTGCTTTAAATGCTCCTAAATCAATTATCAATGATACTAATGAGGAGCTTATAAATACCTATATTCAAATTCGAGACAATCTTGACGAATTAAAAACACTTTTAAGAAGTTATCCTTACGACAAAGATTTTTTCTTGAAGATCCGTGCATTAGATCGTGATCCTGACTTTTTGAATTTACCTAAAATTAAAAGAGCCGCACGTTTTATTTATCTTATAAAAACCTGTTTTAACGGACTTTATCGAGTAAACAGCAAAAATTATTTTAATACCCCCTTCGGTAAATATACAGATCCTAAAATTTGCGATGATGAGGTTCTTGATGCGGCTAACAGCTATATGCACAAAAACCCGACCGACATACGCTGCGGCCATTTTTATGATTTACTGGACGATATAGACTCCGATGCTTTCGTTTATCTCGACCCGCCCTATTTCCCTATTTCCGAAAAATCATTTACGTCATATCAGCCTGTTCAGTGGACTGAAGAAAATGACTACGAGCTTTTTGAATTCTGTAAAGAACTTGATAAACGCGGCATCAAATTTATGCTGTCTAACTCGACAGCTCCTTTTATTATCAATCTTTACAAAAATTTTGAAATGGAAATGATTAATGCTACACGCAGCATTAACGCAAGCGGCAGCACTCGCGGTCAGATAAAGGAAATAATTATCACAAATTACGATCTTTCAGGCCGAATTAAAAAAAATCGCAAGAAAAAACTTAAATATTAAAAACCGAAGCCGAGACCGACCCCGAAATGAGAGTGTGATCTGTGACGCCACGGACTGCCCCAATGCCACCCCATGTAGGGACGAAACCAAGGACGATAGTAATAATCATCGTAGTAGTAAGGCACATAAACCCGCTTTACTTTTACTTTCTGCTGCTTAGCCTCAGGAGGTTCCACGGCAGGTTTGGGCTCACTTGAACTTAACTTTCCGGATAAATTTTTATCACTATCGGCTTTTTTAACTTTCAAAGCTGCATTCGGAGCCATCAACGAAACGGCAGGAACACCTTGAACCCTAGGATTAAGTTCAGCTCCGCTTGCATACTGCGGTTTGAAATCAACAGATGATGAGCATGCACAAAGAGCGGTTATGGAAAACGCGCATATAATAAAAAATAAACCGCTTCTTTGCATAAAACAATCCTCTTATTTGATACTTTATATATAGTATCAAACTCGGTAATTAGCAAAAAATTAGCCGCTTAAACTTTTAATTTTTGTTCAGAAACCTTTTTCCAAGTTACCTCATTACGCAAATATACCGGTAAAGCTTCAGCCGGATCGCATGCGGCACTTGAAAAAGATAGAGCTCCAAGTTTTAACATTGCCTTAGCATCGGGATAAAGAACGGACACCTGAGTATTAAGATCCAAACCATGATCTTTTAGAATTGCCACTCCCGTACCGGCATATACAGCATCCGGAGCTTTTTCTTTACATAAGGAAACTGCCGTTTCCGGTTTTATTACCTGTTCTTCACATAGTTCAATTAAATCAACGCCTTTTTTCTCATAAATGCAAAAATATACTTCACCCATTCTTGCATCAATTGAAGCCACAACCTTTCCCTCTTTTTCTCCTATAGCTTCAAAGGCAAGGGCTTTCAAATCACTTACGCCCAATGCTTTAATATTAAGTCCGAGACTTAATCCTTGAGCAATTGACGTACCTATGCGTACTCCTGTAAATGAACCCGGCCCTCTGCCGAATACAATTCCTTGCAAATCTTCGCGTTTTGCTTGTGCACTGCTTAACAAGGAGTCAATCATCGGCAAAATAATCGCGGCATGCTTTTGTTGCGCAACTTCGCTGACACTAAATATTTTTCCGTCTTTTTCCAAAGCTGCCGAACAATTTTCCGTAGCCGTATCCAAAGCAAGAAGCACTGAAAGATCCTCCGAAACCGTTTAAAAACTTTAAGCGCTAGAATAACGCAAAATCTTTAAAATTAAAAAAAAATAATAAGCTTTTATTTTAATTCTGAGCTTTTAAAAAACTCATAAGATCCGAAATATCCTTGCAACGACGCATCGGCGGTAATGAAGATAAAAATAACCGTCCGTAATTACGTGCAATTAAGCGCGGATCGCATATAACCATTGCACCGGTATCGTTTTCCTGTCTTATTAATCTGCCTACTCCCTGACGCAGAGTAATTACGGCTTCAGGCAATGAAATATTAACAAAAGGTTCAATACCTTTAGATCGGCACTTTTCTGCTCGGGCCTGATAAATAGGATCGTTAGGCGGAGCAAAAGGAAGCTTATCAATAATAACTAAAGACAAAGCCTTTCCGGGGACATCCACTCCCTCCCAAAAAGAAGAAGTACCGATTAAAACAGCATTTCCGTCTTTTTTAAATTCGTCCATCATCGCAAAATTTGATTTGCCTGATGCCTGGCATAAAACTTGACGCTTATCTTTAAGTTTTTCGCGCAAAATTGAATCTGCTTCTTTTAGTGCCTTATATGACGTTGTCAAGAAAAATACACCGCCGCGAACCTCTTCAATTGCCGGCAAAAGCATATTTATAATTTTTACAATACGTGCATCATCATTACTGTCAGGAAAATATTCGGACACGAAAAGACGTGAGTTTTTAGCATAATCAAAAATCGACGGCACGATTAACGTTTCAGGAGCTAAATCCGCACAGCCGGCATCATAAATAAATTTCGTAAAATCATTATTAACACTTACAGTTGCAGATGTCATAACGATGCCGGTGCCTTTCTCCAAAAGCGTACTGAATTCTTTTTTAAGTGCTCCGCCGACTTCAAGCGGAGATATAGTTAAAATATAATTCTTTTCACTGCATTCACTAAAAGCAACATAATTGCTGTCTTTTTTCGTTCCGTCTTTATTCCGATCAAATGTCATTACAGAAACAACGGTATCCATCATTTCATTAACCGTTTCTGTTAACTTTTCAAAACGATCAGGATTTGATTCGGCATTATTTTTAATTAACTTTGCAATATCTTTAAGTGCCAAATAAATCTCACCCATCTTATTACGAAACAACGGATTTACTTTAAGCTCCGAATACTCGGCATCGGCTGTAAAGTTTAAATATTTAAGTAATCGAATGTCATTTGTCCCTTTATACGGACGCAGCATGTCAAGCAATTCTCGTGAAGCAGTATTAAGCTTCACGAACAAAGTATTAAATGCTTCTATTCCCTCAAAATCTATATCGCGTAAAACCGCAAGGAAATCTTCGGTAAATTGCATAAAACCGCGATGCGAAACACTGCAAGAATAAAATGAACGGCAAGCATCAGGGATCGCATGAGCTTCATCAAAAACCAAAGCATCAAAATCAGGCAGCAAATGCATTGATTTATTAGGGTTTTTATCAATTTCCCTTGAAGCAAAAAATAAAGAATGATTGATAATTACCACCTGACTTTTCTGAGATCGGCGCCGCGCCATTAAAGCAAAACACTCATCAGGATAATAAGGACAGTCTTTACCGGCACACTGCGCTCTTGAGCAGGTTAAAAGTTCAGTGATTTTAAGCGGCAGCTTGGAATTTATTTCCGCAAAATCAGCATTATCATTATCTTTATTAATTATCGCGTCACTTTCTATTGCTTTAACATAATTTAACGTTTTAGGTGCAAGAACGTTCCCATACCTTATATCATCAAGTTTTTTACGGCATAAATAATTATTAAAACCCTTTAACACCGTATAGGGAGTTTTAAGTTTCAAAAGACTTAAAAGCTTGGGAACATCATATTTTATAAGCTGATCCTGAAGAGCTTTAGTTCCGGTTGAAATTACGACTTTTTTTCTTGCAAGCAAAGCCGGAATTAAATAAGCATACGTTTTACCGGTACCGGTACCGGCTTCGGAAATTAGAATCTTACCGCGGGCAAAAGCGTCCTGAACTGCCTTTGCCATTTCTTTTTGCCCCTCTCGAGGAAAATAATTTTTAAGTTTTACGCTTAAAAGTCCGCCGGCGTCAAAAACTTCACTTAAATCAGGCAAAGATTGAGTTTCAAAATCATCATCCTCTAAAAACTCAACGGCTGTCTCATACTTTTGCATGTATTTTCTCTTGATTTCTATAGACAAACAAAGCTACAAGGCAATTAAATGCATTTTGCAGGCAACGCAATCACAAACAATCTTAAACCGGTGTTTTCCAATAACCAAAGTATAACCTGAAGTCTTTCCCCCATCTTTACTACATAAGCAATGATTACGGATAAGACAATTTCTACTTGTCATAACGCTTTGTTTTACAATATTTTTTAACTTTGAATCATTAGCTGAAAGTTGAGAATAAAAAGCTTTAGCTCTATTATTTAAAACTAATCTTTCATCTATTGCATAAGGATAACGCGGCAAAGGATGCGGCAATGTAAACTTATAATCAGGATTTACTTTACCAATCTTTGACAAATAATCATTTTGCGCCTGACGTCTTAACTCATTAACGGCTGAAATCGGCAAAGTCAGCAAATTAAAATCATCAAAAACAAAATCTATGCTTTCAACCTTTAAATAAGGATCGGCACATTTTTTCAACTTATCTGAAATATTCTTAGGATCAAGAGCCATAGATCCTAATACGGATTTAAAAGAGCATTCAGCCTTACCGCTGCGCTCTAATTCATCTGCATAACACAAAATCAGCTTACAGTTTTCTCCTTTGTTTTCCAGATAAAGTTTTCCTTTAAGCTTCATATAGCGTTCTACTGCATCTTTTGCATGCAGCGACTTAATAAATGCCGTATCAATATTTCTTTTTAATACTAAATTAGTCGGGATATCGGCTTTTCCGTGAACCTCAATTAAAACATTACCATTACTATCACTTGCTTTATTACACCTAAAACCGGTTAACTCTCCGTTTTTAAAATATGTAAAGCCGTCTCCGTTAACAATTTTAAAATTTTTAAACGGTTTAACTAAAAGCTTTGTATTTTGTCCTTTGCTATTTACGGAAATTACCTTACCGATAGGCATTCCTTCAAATTTAGGACTTTTTATATTAACCAAATCATCATTATTTCCGTAAAGAAGATTATCGGTAAAGCCGCGGTTGAATGTACGTCTTTCATCAGGAATAAAGTTTCGTTTGCATATGCCGCTTGATGATCTGCATAAAGTACCGTCAGAAGATGCAATTAGCTTATCTAAAAGTTCTCTGAATTTTGCGGTCATATTAACCACATAATCCCGATCTTTAAGTCTTCCTTCAATTTTAAAAGAACTTACACCGGCATCAATCAGATCCTTTAAATCATTCCCGGCAAAGTTATCCTTCATCGATAAAAGGTGTCCGTGTGCAACCGGTTTATTTTCTTTATCATAAAGATCCATCGGTAGTCTGCATATATGAGCACATTGTCCGCGGTTGGCGCTTCTTCCGGTCATAAATTCAGATATATAACAAATACCTGATTGCCCGACGCATAAAGCACCGGCAACAAAAGCTTCAAGTCTTATCTTGGGACAATAATCGTGAAGGGCTCGGATTTCCTTTAAAGACAACTCTCTTGCTAAAACTGCCTGACTTACGCTTAAATTTTCATAAAATTTTAATTTTTCTTTTGTAGAAATATCGCACTGAGTACTTGCATGCAACTCTACGCCTTGAGGGATATCAAGCTGCAAAACAGCCGGATCTTGAAAAATTACGGCATCAACTCCGCATTTTCCCGCTTCATTTAAGATTTCCTGAGCTTTATTTAATTCTTCGTCATATAAAAGAGTATTCAAAGTCAAATGAACCTTGACATTAAAACGATGAGCAAATGCACAGATTTCTTTTAAATCAGTAAAACTGTTTGCAGCATCAAATCGGGCACCGAATGCCGGACCACCGATAAAAAGAGCATCACATCCGGCCAAAACAGCAGCAATAGCCGTTTCCTTATCTTTTGCAGGAGCTAATAATTCAATAGATCTCATCGTTTTTTAAGTATTAAAAGGGAATGGCGATATTATCCGCTAAAAAGACAAAAAAGAAAAACGGCCGTGATGTCATACACAGCCGCTAAAAAACACATATACTAATTAAACACTTACTTTAAGGAAAAAACCGCATTGACCTGAGTAGTAACGGTCATCGGCTGGACTTCATACGATGCCTCAACCGCAGCATTATCCGACGCTGCCTTTGCCATCATAAGACGATTGCGATAAGGCATGATTGAGCCTGCTTCAACAAACTGCAAATCACAAGGATGCGCAATTTTAACTTCAAAGCCGTCAGCTAAAAGCTGAGCTTTTTCTTTTGCATCCTTAATTGCAAGTTTAGCTGCTTCTTTTTTAACCGATTCAAGATCTTTTACCTGATACTCAAAACCTGCAACTTCATTAATACCGGATTCCAAGGCCAAATCAGTAACCTTAGGAATAAGCTCAAGATTATCAACTGTTACCTTAACCACACGATATGCACTGTACCCCTCAAGCTTTGATTTTCCTTCGTTATAGCTGTATTTAGGGAAAACAGTAAGGTTATCGGCCAAAATCTGGTTTTGACCGAGATTTAAAGGCTTTAATGCTGTTATAAATCCGGTTACGCGTTCTTCAACGCTATTTCTGGCCGCTGCTGCATTATCTTTAATTTCGGTAACAGAAAAGCTTAACACAGCCTCATCCGGCATTACTTTCATCGTACCCGTTCCCTGAACGGTAATTTTTCCGTCTTTTAAGGAACACTTGCTGTCAGCCAACGCTTGTGTAGATAAAAGCATTGCACCGGCAGCTAAAGATAAAGACAAAGCCTGTAAAGATTTTTTCATCTATTGCTCCTAAAACACAACGACTTAACACAAATCTAAAGATAAAGGATAAAAATTAGATTTAAATTAGGGTACTAAACGATAAGAGCGGAAGTACTTCTACTCCCGCTCTTAAAAAATAAGATAAAGTATAGAAAAACTCTGAACTATTTCTTGTGAAGCTGACGTGAACCTTCAGCAGTGGAAACAACCAGATCAAGTGAACTTACATCATCAGAAGCCGCTTCAACACCGGCACCGATTGCCCCTTCAAGAACAGGAGCATCAGCAATTCTAACGCGGGATCTCAAAGGCTCATCCAACATGGAAATAGCAGCCTGAGAACTGATAACAGCAGAACCCAAATCAGCTAAAACAACTACGCCTTCACCCTGATCTGCTTTTTTAATTGCTTCAAGAACACGTTGAGGATCCGTACCTAAGCCGCCCTGTGCATTACCGCCTGCAGGATAAATCGGCAACTTTTCACCGTCGCGAGAAGAAATCTGTTGTACCATGTCGCAAATACCCTCTGCGACCTTACTGCTATGTGAAACAACAACAATTCCAATCATGAAAAAAACTCCTTATCTTAAGGCAAGTCGTTTACCTTTATTATTTTAATCAATTTCATATAACAATAACTGATTTTCAAAGAAAAATCTTAATTGTGCAAATTTATATACGAAATTCGTGCGCTCTTTCACTTATATTTTCTGATCACCGAAACAACGGGACCTAAAATTTTAACCTCCATTCCGTCTTCAAATTTAATCGGCGAATACTCCTTGTTTTTCGGCAACAGCTGCAGCGGCGGACCGATTCTGAGTTCTTTTATCGTATATTCATTATCCACTGAGGCAACCACAACATCTTTGTCGCAAGCTTCCTTCATGGTATCGACCAATACCAAATCCCCGGGAAGAATCCCCGCGTCAATCATGGACTCTCCGCTTACAGTAAAGGCAATCGTCGCTTTAGGATGATCAAGAAGATAAGAATTAACGTCTAAACGCCTGTCTATCTGGCCGCCGTTGGGCAGAGGAAAACCTGCTTCAACATTTTCAAGAGATAAAGGAATACTTTCATTTGATAAAGAACTGTTTATAACAGCATAAATTTCAACATCCGACATCATATTAATTCTCTTATTATCTCTATCTTTCGTAGTATATGAAATTCACCGTAAAGGCCAAAGTCATACTGCTTAAAAAAATTGTCCGCCAACGCTAAATCTGGTTCTTCTAAACTTGAAAAAAATGTTAAATCAAGATAAAATAGTACGGACTTAGATCTACATCAAAAATATCTCATATTTTTGCTTGCAATGATCAAAAGTCTGTGGTTTCAGCTCTGAATTCTGGGGGTATTTGTGGTAACTTCCGCAATCCTTGCACTCGCTGACGGCACAGTCTTTAAAGGGAAAGGCTTTGGCCTTCCCGGTGTGACCGAAACCGGCGAAGTGGTCTTTAACACATCCATGACTGGTTATCAGGAAATTCTCACCGATCCTTCCTACACCCGTCAATTAGTAACTTTAACTTATCCTCATATCGGTAATTACGGAACAAATAATGAGGACTTCGAATCGGCAGATATTTGCGCAGCCGGTTTAATTATCAAAGATCTTTCCAGCGTTTCATCCAATTTCCGCTCTTCTCTTTCTCTTAGCGATTATCTTAAAAAACACGGTAAAGCCGGTATCTACGGTATTGATACCAGAATGCTCACCCGCCTTATCCGTGAAAAAGGCGCCCAGTCAGGCTGTCTTACTACAGATCCTTCCATGACTCCGGAAAAAGCTGTTGCTGCAGCACGTGCTTTTGCCGGTCTTAAAGGTATGGATTTGGCTAGCGTCGTAACAACTAAAGAGCCGTATATTTGGACTGAAGGTGAATGGCAGCTGGGTAAAGGTTACGTCAATAACGATAATCCTGAGTTTAATGTCGTCGCGTACGACTTCGGCATCAAGCGTAATATTCTGCGCATGCTTGCCTCCCGCGGCTGCAAGATCACCGTAGTTCCGGCAACGACTAAAGCTTCAGACGTACTTGCCATGAATCCTGACGGCGTATTTTTGTCAAACGGTCCCGGAGATCCCGAGCCGTGCAGCTATGCCATTGAAGCAATTCAGGAATTAATGAAGGCTAAAGTACCGCTTTTCGGCATTTGCTTAGGTCATCAGCTGTTAGGCCTTGCGTCCGGTGCCAAAACCGTAAAGATGAAATTCGGACACCACGGTGCAAATCACCCGGTTCGTGAAATTGCAACGGGACGTGTTTATATCACTTCGCAAAATCACGGTTTTGCTGTTGATGCCGACACTTTACCCGACACTTTAAAGATAACTCACGTGTCATTATTTGACGGAACTTTACAAGGCATTGAGCGCACTGATTGCCCGGCATTCAGCTTCCAAGGTCATCCTGAAGCAAGCCCCGGTCCTCATGATCCCAAACCTTTGTTTGATCATTTTATCGATTTAATGCGTGCATACCGTAACAGAGGATAGGAAGAATGCCAAAGCGTACAGATTTAAAAAGTATTTTAATTTTAGGCGCCGGTCCTATCGTAATCGGTCAGGCCTGTGAATTTGACTACTCAGGAACCCAAGCTTGTCGCGCGCTGCGTCAGGAAGGCTATCGTGTCATCTTGGTAAACTCCAATCCGGCTACCATCATGACCGATCCCAATATCGCCGATGCAACTTATATTGAACCTATACATTGGCGCGTCGTTGAAAAGATCATTGCCAAAGAACGTCCTGATGCCGTATTGCCTACCATGGGCGGACAGACTGCTTTAAATTGCGCTCTGGATCTTGAACGCCACGGCGTTTTAGCTAAATACAATGTAGAAATGATCGGTGCTAATGCCGATACTATCGATAAAGCGGAAAACCGTGAACGTTTTGATGCCGCAATGAAAAAAATCGGCCTTGAGTGCCCTCGTGCCGGTATTGCCCACTCTCTTGAAGAAGCATGGGAAGTACAGGAAAAAGTCGGTTTCCCGTGCATTATTCGTCCTTCATTTACTATGGGCGGAACCGGCGGCGGTATCGCATACAATCCTGAAGAATTCGAAGATATCTGCACTAAGGGTCTTGAAAGCTCTCCTACTCACGAGCTTCTTATTGACGAATCTCTTATCGGCTGGAAAGAATTCGAAATGGAAGTCGTACGTGATCGCAAAGACAACTGCATCATCGTCTGCTCCATTGAAAATGTCGACCCTATGGGCATTCATACCGGCGACTCAATTACCGTAGCACCGGCGCAAACTCTTACCGATAAGGAATATCAAATCATGCGTGACGCCGCTATGGCCGTCTTGCGTGAAATCGGTGTAGAGACAGGCGGATCCAACGTCCAATTCGGTATAAATCCTGATAACGGACGCATGGTAATTATCGAAATGAATCCGCGCGTTTCCCGTTCATCCGCCTTGGCTTCAAAAGCAACAGGCTTCCCTATCGCCAAAATTGCCGCCAAACTTGCCGTAGGTTATACATTAGATGAACTTGGCAACGATATTACCGGAGATAAGACGCCGGCATCATTCGAACCGTCAATTGACTATGTAGTAACCAAAGTTCCGCGCTTTAATTTTGAAAAATTCCCGAACTCAAACGATCGCCTCACCACACAGATGAAATCAGTCGGTGAAGTTATGGCTATCGGCAGAACTTTCCAGGAATCACTGCAAAAAGCATTACGCGGTCTTGAAACCGGCAAAAACGGCCTTGACCCGCGTCTTGACATGACCCATAAAGACGCCCGTACCAAGATCCTGCATGAACTTGAAGAAGCCGGTGCTCACCGCATATGGTATGTAGCCGATGCTTTCCGCATGAACATGACTATTGAGGAAGTATTTAACTATACTCATATCGATCCTTGGTTCTTAAGTCAGATTAAAGAGCTTGTCGATATTGAGGCTTCCTTAAAAGGACGTACCTTAAAGTCCGTAGATCCTGAAGAAATGCGCGACCTAAAGGCCCGCGGTTTCTCTGATGCCCGTCTTGCCGACATTCTTCATGTTTCAGAAAGCAAAGTGCGAGAACGCCGCTGGTTGTTTGATATCTACCCTACTTACAAGCGCGTTGATACTTGTGCCGGCGAATTTGCCACTTCTACAGCTTACATGTACTCTACTTATGAGCAAGAATGTGAGTCAAATCCTACAAACAATAAGAAAATCATTGTATTAGGCGGCGGACCCAACCGTATCGGCCAGGGTATTGAATTTGATTACTGCTGCGTACACGCCTCAATGGCTTTGCGCGAAGACGGTTATGAGACCATTATGGTCAACTGCAACCCTGAAACGGTATCCACCGACTACGATATTTCAGACCGACTTTACTTTGAACCGGTAACGTTTGAAGACGTTCTTGAAATTGCCCGCGTTGAAAAACCTGTCGGCGTAATCGTTCAATTTGGCGGTCAAACTCCGCTTAAGCTTGCCCGCAAACTCGAGGCAGCAGGCGTTCCAATCATCGGTACCTCCCCTGATGCTATCGACAGAGCTGAGGATCGTCAGAGATTCCAGGAAGCAGTACAGCGCCTTAAGCTCCTTCAGCCGGAAAACGGTACTGCAACTTCATTAAATCAGGCTGTAAATATTGCCTCAAAGATCGGCTATCCTCTGGTTGTACGTCCGTCATATGTTTTAGGCGGTCGAGCAATGGAAGTCGTTTATGATGAGGAAGATCTGCGCCGTTACTTTGCCGAAGCGGTTAAAGTATCAAACAAAGCACCTGTACTTTTGGATAAATTCCTTGATCACGCTACCGAAATTGACGTTGATGCAGTTTGCGACGGCAAGAAAGTCATTATCGGCGGAATCATGGAACATGTCGAAGAGTGCGGAGTTCACTCCGGTGACGCAAGCTGCGTACTCCCGCCTTGGCATTTAAGCCAGGAAGTCATTGACGAAATCTCCCGCATTTCACGTGAGCTTGCCATGGAGCTTGACGTTCGCGGTTTGATGAACGTACAGCTTGCCGTACGTGAAGACAAGATTTATTTAATTGAAGTAAATCCGCGTGCTGCGCGTACCGTTCCGTTCGTGTCAAAAGCTACCGGCTTGCCGCTTGCCAAGATTGCCGCACGCATTATGGTAGGACAATCTCTTGAAGATCAGGGAATCAATAAGGAAATTATTCCGCCTTATTACTCTGTAAAAGAAGTTGTGCTTCCGTTCCATAAATTCCCGGGTTCTGATCCTATTTTAGGACCTGAAATGCGCTCTACCGGTGAAGTTATGGGAACAGCAAAGCTTTTCCCTGAAGCATACGCAAAGGCTCAGCTTGCTGCAGGAAGTGAAATTGTCCGTAAAGGCCGAGCTTTGCTTTCAGTGAAAAACTCAGACAAAGATCGCCTGCCTGAACTTGGCAAAATGATGATAAAGGCAGGATTCGAGCTTGATGCTACAGGCGGTACTTATCGTTGCTTGGTTGCTGCGGGAATTCCGGCAAAACTTGTTAAGAAAGTTTATGAAGGTCGTCCGAATATTCTTGATAACGTCAAGAGCGGACATTACGACTGGATTGTAAACACCACTGAAGGCCGTCAGTCAGTTCTTGACTCACGATCCCTACGCCGCGGTGCTCTACAATACCATGTTGCATATTGCACAACCTTGAATGCCGCTTTTGCTGCTTTAGAAGCTGTTTCTGAAAATGAATTTAATACTGTAAATTCTTTACAGGATTTACATGGATTAATTCAAAAATCAGCTTCATAACAACTCTTTGAATAAACGCCGGAACGTTGTCCGGCGTTTTTATATCAACATCCCATCACCGCAAAGACCAATTAACCATGAGCCATTAAACTCTAAGTTTTCCCATTTCAATAAATATAATTTTATCAATCTCTTCTTATTAAGCTTATACAATTAACAATCTGATTCTTGACGCCTTCCCTGCCTAAAAGCCGAAGATCCTGCCGCTAAACAGCAATACTGCTATTGTCAGCCTTGGCGGGTTCCTGCTGCCAAACATTACTTAATGTAAGCACTGTATTTAATTGCTAATTTTATTTTTTGCGATACAGATCTGCGCTTTTTTTCAAATTCTATGCTGTATTAAAGCAAAGAAAAGCAAGGAGACAATCATGACTATAAGCGTACGCAAAGCCGATTTCAGCGAAATCTTTAAAATTCGCGATCTTGCCTCCGTAACAATACCTACTTCTTATCAAAATAATTTAACTACAGAGCAAATAGATTATCTGGAAGATTTTTTATATGCTCAGCAGACTTTAGCCGACAGCGAACAAAGTAAACAAGTATTTTTGATTGCGTCTCTTGACGGAAAAGATTGTGCATACGGCTCTTTCACCCAGGAGGGACCGGATTTATTCCATTTACAAAAAATTTTCGTAAATCCGGATAATCAGAAAAAAGGTCTTGGATCTGCTCTTTTTAAAGCTCTGCTGCAAGAAATATCAAATGAACATCCCGAACCTTGTGATATAGAGCTTAATATCAACCATCATAACCAAGGCCTAAAATTTTATGAAAAAATGGGCATGAAAGAAGTCCGTATCGTAAACTTTGATATAGGTAACGGATTTATTTTTACGCAAAAAGTCTTAGCAATCAAAAATTAAAAAATCCTCCGTTTAAAAGTAAAAAACGGAGGATCTTCTCAATTAAACGATAAACCGATGATTTACATCTTGGAAATTATTTCATCACCGAATTCTTGAGTAGTAACTTGAATTGCTCCTTCCATTTGAGCAGCAAAATCAGCAGTTACCCTCTTTCCGGCAATAGCTTCTTCCATTCCTTTGATTACCAGGTCGGCAGCCTCATCCCAACCTAAATAACGCAGCATCATTTCAGCTGACAATATTATAGAGCCGGGATTTGCAAGACCTTTTCCTGCAATAGTCGGAGCCGTTCCGTGAGTAGCTTCGAAAATAGCCACACCGGTTCCGATATTTGCACCAGGTGCAATACCGATACCTCCGACCTGAGCGGCAAGAGCATCAGAAATATAATCACCGTTTAAATTCATGGCGGCAACTACATCATAATCGGCAGGATACAAAAGAATATTCTGCAAGAAAGCGTCGGCAATAACGTCTTTAATCACAATCTTATTGCCGGTTTTAGGATTAATGAAAGAAACTTTTCCATTCTCATCAGCTGCCGCACCAAACTCTTTTGCCGCCAGCTCATACCCCCATTTCTTAAAGGCACCTTCGGTAAACTTCATAATATTGCCTTTATGGACGATAGTTACGCTTTTACGGTCATGATCGACAGCATACTCGATGGCTGCACGAATTAAACGCTCGGTTCCTGCTTTTGACATAGGCTTTACACCGATACCGCAATGTTCGGTAAAACGGATCTTGTTAATTCCCATTTCATTTTGCAGAAAATCTATCAGCTTCTTTGCTCCTTCCGAGTCGGCTTCCCACTCAATTCCGGCATATATATCTTCTGCATTTTCACGGAAAATCACGGTATCGGTAAGCTCAGGATGCTTTACCGGGCTCGGTACGCCTTTAAAATAGCGGACCGGACGCAAACAGATATACAAATCTAAAGTCTGGCGCAAAGTTACGTTTAAAGAACGGATTCCACCTCCTACCGGGGTAGTCAAAGGTCCTTTGATGGCAACATGATAGTCTTTAATAAAATCAAGAGTCTCATCTGGCAGCCAAACATTCTCACCATAAACTTCAGTACTTCTTCCGCCGGCAAAAATTTCCATCCAAGCAATTTTCTTCTTTCCTGAATAGGCTTTTTGTACTGCAGCGTCTATTACCGCACGCATCACAGGAGAAATGTCGGCACCGATACCGTCACCGCGAATAAACGGAATAATAGGGTTATCTGGGACGGTGAGCTTGCCGTTTTCATCTGCTGTAATTTGTTTTCCGTCAGCAGGAATAACAACTTGCGACTTAAAGGTCATATTGAAAACTCCTAAAAAAACTAGAGAAATTTTAACAAAAGCTGTGGCCTTGAGCACGAATATCTTAATAAGAAACCATTTTGATTCACGACAAAAATTATAGATAACCGAATTAAATCACTTCCGCCAAGCCCAAAAACGCGGCTTATTGATGCTCTAACGATGTTTTCTACTATTTACCCTCAAGATATATTAAAATACCATGTTTAGGAGAAAAATTAAGATGTCAGAACGTTTTAAGCCTTTTGCAACTGTTGCTTTAATTATTGAGCACGAAGGTCGTTTTTTAATGGTGGAAGAAAAAAACGAATTCGGTGCTACTGTGTTCGGTATGCCTTCAGGACATATTGACGCAAAGGAAGGTATTATTGAAGCTGCATTACGTGAAGGCTATGAAGAAACCGGATGTGAAATTGAACTTACAGCGCTTACCGGTATTTACGATTACGTAAAAGATTATGAAACCATTTTCCGTTTCTGTTTTGCAGCTAAATTAAAACAAGTGCCTGAAACTTTTAAACCTCACGATCCTGATGGAGAAATTCTTGCCGTGCGTTTTTACAGCAAAGAGGAAATTTTCAATCAAAAAGAGGCATGGAGAACCAGGCTTGTCGGTTTGTGCATGAATGATTACCTCAATCATCAAGCCTTCCCTTTATCCATTATTGAAAAAGTGGTGCCATAATTTATGGAATTCGATCCGACCATTCCTTATAAAGAACTGCAAGGAGCTCATGTTGTAATCGGTCTTTCCGGCGGTGTCGACTCTTCACTTTCTGCCGCTTTATTAAAAGAAAACGGGATGAAAGTAACGGCTTTATTCATGAAAAATTGGGAAGAGGATGATACTGATACCGTATGTGCAGCCGCAGCCGATCGTGAAGATGCGCAAAAAGTATGCGATAAACTCGGAATTGAGCTTAAAACTATAAATTTTGCAGCCGAATATTGGGATCGGGTTTTTGAAAACTTTTTAAGCGAATATCAGGCAGGACGTACCCCTAATCCTGATATTTTATGCAACAAGGAAATCAAGTTTAAAGCCTTTTTTGATTACGCTTTAACCGATCTGCATGCCGATTTCATTGCTACAGGTCATTATGCGCAAAGAAGTTTCAACGACCCTCTTGCCGCTCATTTATTAAGATCCGTTGACAAAAATAAAGATCAAACCTACTTTTTGCATGCTATAGGACCTAATGTATTGCATAAAGTTCTTTTTCCCGTCGGAGCAATAGAAAAGCCTCAAGTACGCTTAATGGCAGAAGAACGCGGACTTGTAACAGCCAGAAAAAAAGACTCCACCGGAATTTGTTTTATCGGTGAAAAGCGTTTTCACGAGTTTTTGCAGCATTATCTGCCGGCACACAGCGGTCCTATCATTACAGTTGACGGACAAACTGTCGGAGAACATGACGGATTGATGTTTGCCACCATAGGTCAAAGAAAAGGACTGCACATAGGCGGAAGCAAAGACGGATCCGGTGAACCTTGGTATGTTGTTGATAAAGATATCAAAAACAACGCTCTTATCATAGCACAAGGTCACAACCATCCTGCTTTATACTCAAAAGGACTTATGGCACAAAATGAAACATGGCTTGTGGAAGCTCCGCAGATGCCGTTTAAGTGCACCTGCAAAATCCGTTACCGTCAACCCGATGTAAACTGTACCGTATACCGTGAAAACAATGAATTAAAAGTACTTTTTGACAATAAGGTTGCGGCAGTTGCGCCGGGGCAGTCCGTTGTGTTTTACCAAGGATCCGAGTGCTTAGGCGGCGCTATTATCAACACAGCAATAAAGGAGTAAATATGGCAAATATTAAAGACGAAACTCTTGCTCTTGCAGCTTTGTTTCAGTCTTGCACGCAGATTCAGCGCGTTGCCAGGTCGGGTTATGTCGACCAGCATGCAGCCGCCGCAGTGTTGCGCGGCATAATCGTTACCAATCCGCAAACCTGTGAAGATATTTATCACCCGTCTAAATTATTGGTCGGATTCCGCCAAATCATTTCTTCTCTTGGCGGCAGCGGTGCAGATAAATCCGCTCAGACTCTGGAAATTACCAAAACCGCATTTAAGCTTATAAGTCTTGAACTGGCTATAGAAAAAAACGCTGAAATCTTCAATCGTCTCGGCAGCCAAATTGATGAAGTAAGATCACGGGTGCTCATGCTGCATCCTGAATATGAAAATGCCGATCCGTCAGTCGTGATGGATAAGGACTGCATCAAAATGTTTGCCGACCTTTATTCATCAATCATAAGTCCTAATTTTCCTAAACTGATTATTTTCGGTGAAGAGGAATATTTACAACGTATTGATAACCAAGAACTGATTCGTGCGCTTCTGCTTGCCGCTATCCGTGCTATCGTCTTATGGCGTCAAGTCGGAGGCAGAAGACGCTTTTTCATTTTCCGCCGCAAGGCAATCATTGAATACGCCCGTCAAGGCGCATCGTCAAACGGTATTAATTAATCGAGGTATCTATGAAATTATCCCCATTAAGCGCAATCTCCCCTTTGGACGGCCGCTACGAGTCTAAAGTCGCTGCTTTGCGTCCTATATTCTCAGAATACGGACTGATGCGTTTTCGCGTACAGGTAGAATTGACTTGGCTGAAAAAACTCGCCGCCTGCCCGCAAATAAAAGAAGTTGAACCTTTTTCTCCCGAGACTATCGCCTTTATTGACGACATTATCAAAAACTTTTCGGAAGAAGATGCTCAAAACATAAAAGATCGCGAAGCGGTAACCAACCATGACGTAAAGGCAGTTGAATACTTCCTTAAGGACAAGACTGCATCCAATCCTGAAATTTCCAAAGCCCGCGAATTCATTCACTTTGCCTGCACCTCAGAGGATATTAACAATAATTCTCACGCTCTTATGCTCAAAACCGCCCGTGAAGAAGTATTGCTCCCTACCATTGATGCCGTTATTGACGCCATTACCGAGCTTGCTCATAATTACGCCGATTTGCCGTTGCTTGCCCGCACTCACGGCCAACCGGCCTCTCCTACCACCCTAGGCAAGGAAATGGCTAATGTAGTATACAGAATGCGCCGTCAACGCGATCAGATAGCTGCAGTTGAAATTATGGGCAAAATAAACGGTGCTGTCGGCAATTACAACGCTCATTTATCAGCTTACCCTGATGTTGATTGGTTCCAATTTTCAAAAGAGTTTGAAGAAAGCTTAGGACTTACCTTCAATCCTTACACCACTCAGATCGAGCCGCATGACTACATTGCCGAGCTCTTTAACGCTCTGCAGCGTTTTAATACCATACTTATTGATTTTGATCGCGATATTTGGGGATACATCTCTTACGGAACCTTTACCCAGAAAACCGTTAAAGGAGAAATCGGATCTTCAACCATGCCGCATAAAGTCAACCCGATTGACTTTGAAAATTCAGAAGGCAATTTAGGTCTTGCCAACGCTATTTTTGCGCATTTAGCGGCAAAGCTCCCTATTTCTCGTTTCCAGCGCGATCTTACCGATTCTACAGTATTGCGCAACTTAGGCGTTGCCTGCGGCTATTCATTGCTTGCATGGAAGTCAACTTTAAAGGGCATTGCCAAATTACAGGCCAATCCTCAGCATACTGCTGATGAGCTTAACAACAACTGGGAAGTTTTAGCAGAGCCTTATCAAACCGTAATGCGCCGCTACGGTATCGCCAACCCGTATGAAAAGCTAAAAGAATTGACCCGCGGTCATGCGGTTAACAAAGAAACTATGCTTAAATTCGTTGATTCTTTAGACATTCCTGAAGAGGCCAAAGCAAGATTGCGCGAACTGACTCCTGCCACTTATATCGGCCGTGCCAAGACTTTTGCAAAAGATATTTAAGCTATCTTCTTTTCTGATTCGGCCCTGCTTAATGCGGGGCCTTTTCATTTTAGATAAAGCATACTGCCTAAAAAGCATAAGAGCAGGAATTACCCTGCCCTTGTTATTTAATAAATTTACTTATTTTTGAGTATATGGTTCAACTTTAATCTGCAGAACATAAGTTAACAGCGCATATATAATGGCACCGCTAATCATAGCTACGATAAGACCGATATTGGCAGTTGCAAAAACACTGTTTTTCAAATCATCGCTTAAAAGGAAAGACGTAATGTAAGCGATATACGGATCTGAAGAAGTAATAGTGCCCAAACCGATAAAAGTTGCAATACCTAAGGATAAAAGCGCCGTCCAGCGTCCGTCTCGTCCGCCCTGTCCGTATGGATTAACCATAGCGACATTCCAGCCTAAAGCTTTTTGCCGCAGCATATCAACAATCTCAATAGCTCCCCACGAACCCATAATAACTGAAATGGTTGCCAAGAAAGATGAGAAAGTAGACAGGAAAGAATCTGAAACAAAGGTCAGATAAAAACATCCCAAAGCAATAATTACCGCATTTAACAATGTAGTAACGGCACGGCTTAACGGCACTCCCATCGCCAAAAGAGCAAGACCTGAACTGTATACTCCGGTCATCCCTGCTGAAATCAGAGAAATAATGATAACAATTGAAAAAGGTACATAAAACCAGAAAGGTAAAATTCCGGTCAAAGCGGCAAGCGGTTCATGTGCGGCTTTTTCAACTAAGGCTTCATTTCCGGCACCGAGCATAACTCCTAAAATAAGGAGTACTGACACAGGAAGAGCAATACCTAAAGTAGTCCAGAAAATGACTCCGAAAGCTCCGGTATTGCGCGGCAGATAGCGTGAATAATCACCGCCGTAATTTAAAAAGCCTAAGCCTACCATGGTCATAGCCAAAACCACACCGCCGAAAAATACTCCGATGCTTCCTGAAGGCTTATCACCTAAAATTGCAAAATCAATATTAGGAATAAAGAAGAACAAATAGATAAGCGTCATTATGCCGGTAATAACGGCAATATACTTCTCTACTTTAACGATCATGTTATATCCGTATACGGCTCCTGCCATCGTCAATACAATAACAACAGCAAAAGAAATCAGCAGACAGAAAGTCGTAGGGTATCCCGACTCCTGCTCAAAAAACGGCATTAAATTAGATAACAAATCGGCAAGAGTGGTAGAAGCCATCGAAAGCATGGTCACTTTCCAGCCCATATTGGCGACATAACCGAAAAAAGTCGGAATTTTATTACCGTGATAACCGAAGGCAAAACGAGACTGGGCTAATGTGGGCAATCCGGTGCGTACGCTGCCTACAGCAAGGATTCCGACCAATGAGCAGGACAAAAAATAACCTAAAACACCGGCAACCATTGCCTGCCATACCGACAAACCTAAACTTAAAACGTAAATACCGCAGGTTATACCGAAAATGGAAATATTCCATGAAAACCAAATCGGAAATAATCCTGACGGTTTGCCGTAGCGTTCGCTGTCAGGAATCGGATTGATTCCGTTAACTTCAATTTTAGAGGCTAAAGCGTTGTTTTCGCTCATTTTATGTTCCTCAAGATTTTACATTACAAAGTTTCAGTAAAAAAAGACAACATCTGATCCGCTGTCGGAGCACAAGCTGCTCCCTGATGCGCAGTTACATAAGCTGCCGTATAATTTGCAAGTTTAACCGCATCTTCTAAAGATAAATCGCACATTAGTCCTGCAATAAAACCTCCGGTATGGGCATCGCCCGATCCGATGGTGTCTGCCACCTTAATAGAAACACCGGGAATCAAACTTACTTTATTATCGCAAGCAAGATACGCACCTTTTGCACCATCCGTTATAACGGCAGGATTGCCGGTACGCTTACACAGCTCAAGAGCCGCATCATCAGGATAAAGCCTTCCGCTTAAAATACACGCTTCTTTAGCGTTAATAGTATATATGCAGTTTAATTCCTCAAAACAGTGCACTTTTTCTGCAGAGATAAATTCAGATCGAGGACCGGGGTCGAATATTAAAAAAGAGTCTTTACGCTTACGCTTTAAGATCTCCAACATAATATCGCCGTTTTCTCCCTCTGCCTGATAACCTGATAAATAGAAATAATCAAAATCAGAGAAAGAATACTTATCAAACCACTGTTTCTGCATTCTGCACTCAAGTCCCGACATGGTAATAAAGGTCCTTTCACCGTCAGGTTCAACCAGTGAAAGATTCCATCCGTTATCACCGCAGTTACATACCTGGGATATCGCAATTGAGCGCTTGATAAATTCCTGCTTTACAATCTGGGCAAACATTCCCTCGCCTACCGGAAAATACGTAGAACAAGGTAAATCAAGCTTGGTAAGAACATCTGCTACATTAAAAGCACAGCCGCCTACCTTGCCGCCTTGAAAGGCGGCACTTATATCTTCACCTGATTTCGGAAGTCTGTTAACGCTAAGCACTAAATCGACCACTGCCGAGCCTAAAATAAACACTTTGTGCTTAGGATTGAGACCGCTTAAAATCCCGTCTAATTGCATAATTACTCCTTTATAAAAGAAGCTCGTGCCTTAATAATCTTATCGGCAAGATCGGCAAAATTAATATCATTGGTTTTTTCAAGATAAGAAATCGTTTCATTCTTTATCGAGGACAAACCGTTAAATGCTCCGCAAATTGCACAGGCCATAGAACCTATAGTATCGGTATCTCCGCCCATATTGGCACATAAAAACGCCGCCTTTTCCACATCCTGACAATAATAGGCAATAGCTAAAGCAGCAGTTACCGATTCGGATGTCATCGTACCGGTTCCGACTAAGTTATATACAAGTAAGCTGAACTTATCAGGATCGGTACATCCTTTTGCTTTATCAAGCACATTTAAAAGTCTGTCTTTGATTGATGCCGCCCAGGTCGGTTCACCTAAAGTTACGGCAAAATCAAAAGCCTTACAGATATCCTCAAGCATTTCATCATAGCTTCTGCCGCAAAGCCCGCTGGCAACAGCTTGAGCTACCATACTTGCACCGGCAATTGCCACATCGGTCCCGTGAGTTACGGAGCTTACTTTAGCTACGGTCCTGCACAGACTTTTAGTTTCATCAAAATTAAAGAAAGTTCCGACCGGAGCAATGCGCATTGCAGCTCCGTTAGTCAAAGCCGTCTTGGTATACTTGGTATAATCTTCACCCTTTACATGTGCAAGCAAAGATGCTTTGGAGCTTGGGCCTAAAAGATTGATTTCAAATCCGTTCATTGATTCAACCCAAGCAATCAAATCTTTTGCCAAAATCGCTGCTTCAGGTACGTGTCCGTACTTTAGTAAATCATTTAATATCACCAGTGCTTGTGAGGAATCATCGGTATAGTGTCCTGCTTTAAAATAGCAGGCAACGATGTTATCTTCAGGACCGTCTAAAAACTTGTCAATTGTCCCGAACCTTGATCTTACTTTTTCACGCGGCCACAATTCACCGGGGACACCGAAGGCGTCTCCGTAAACCATACCTGCCAAAGTTCCGGCAATTTTATCTTTAAGCGACATACTATCTCCTTAATTAATGTCCGGCATCCTGCGTAAGCTTAATGATTAACTCAGGTGCGTAAACTATTGAAACCTTTTCTACAAGTCTTCCTTCTCTGTCAAAAATAGATTGAACGGCTTTAACTAAAGGGTAACCTTCCGTAACGGCAAAACTCTTGGCTAAAAACTCATCGGCTAAAACAGCAAAAATTTGCGACTCACCCTTAAAAGGATAAATTCCGTATTCTTTACGCATAGTTTCATACAAAGAGACAACAGAAAAATCAAAGCGATCAATTTGCGGAAAGAGAGAAAGCGGTACTTTTGTATCTTCATAAGTCATGAACTGAATACCGGCAATGCGTTTAATACCGCGAAGACGTACTAGGTTAAAGTAACTTCCATCGTCAGCTGCGATGATTTGCGCTTTACAAACTTTTGATACCGGAATTTCATGGGCAGATCTCATTCCTTCGGAAAACGAAGCGAAATTCCAAGTCGTTTTGGTTATTTTGCGAATTTGCACGCGATTGCGCCGCCCTTGGCTTTTTGAAAGCAATCCTTCATTAACTAAAAGTTCAAGAGCATGACGCACCGTAGTGCGAGTAACTTGAAACCTTTTGGTAAGTTCCGACTCGCTGGGAAAAACTGCGCCGTCTTTGAATTCTCCCTGCATGATTTGCTGTCTAAGCTTTGCAGCTATTGCGGTATATATATTTTCCGATTCCATTTTTTATACCGTTAAATCATAACTTGTATATACAAGTTGTAATTATAAAAAACAGCAAAAAATATTCTTAGAGCCGGTTCACAAAATGTTTAATTTAAAATAATTATTAAACTTTCTTTTAAAAAGTTATAAAACGTAAAAAGCCCGCGATGCGGGCTCTAAACTAAAACACAATAACTTTGATTATCAGACGGCTTTTACTTTGATACCCATCATCGGCTTTTCTTTTTCAGGACGGAACAACAGGTAAAGAATTGCAGCCAAAAGAACCAACGCAACCACGGTTCCGGCACCAAAAGCCACCTGGCCGACGATAAGACCGCCTAAATGATAAATGATAAAGGCGTAGACATATGCCCAAACCGTCAAATAGACAATGGCAAAAGAAAACATCTTAGAGCTTGCCAGCTGACGCTTCATTGCACCCAAAGCCGCAATACACGGAGTGGAGAACAAGTTGAATGCAAGGAAAGATAAAGCTGCGGCGCTGGTTGAAAACTCACCGTGCAAGGCTACACCCAAGGTAGCATCATCTTCGGCAACATCAGCACCGACACCAAGAAGTACAGCCAAAGTACCGACAACGTTCTCCTTGGCAAGCAAACCGGTAAAAATTGCGACCGCACACTGCCAGGAAGAGAAACCAAGCGGCACGAAGATAAAGGCAATGGCAGAGCCGATGGCGGCAAGCATTGAATCACCGACTTCAACCATACCAAAGCCTTCGTCGGTAAAGTTAAAGCTTGATAAGAACCAAACCAAGACTACCGTTGAGAAAATGATGGTACCGGCTTTAACGATAAAGGCTCTGCAGCGTAAATAAACGCTTCTTGCGATATTGCCAAGTGTCGGCATATGGTAGTCAGGCAGCTCCATGACAAAAGGAGAAACTTCTTCTTTAAAAGCGCTTTCCTTCTTTAAGATAACGCCGGTAACTATAACCGAAATAATGGCAAGGAAGTAAACACCCGGAGCCACGATGGTTGAATCAGGGAAAAACGCTGCGGCAATCATTGCCAAAATAGGCAGTTTAGCAGAGCACGGAATGAAAGAAGTGGCAATTAAAGTAATGCGTCTTTCATTGATGTTATCAATTGATTTTGATGCCATCATGGCAGGTACAGCACAGCCTGAAGCAATAACCATTGGAATAAAGCAGCGACCTGACAGACCGAAATGACGGAAGATGCGATCAAGAACGAAAGCGACACGGGTCATATAACCGCACTGCTCAAGGAAGGAGAGCAAAATGAACAGCACAATCATCTGCGGCACAAAGCCTAATACCGCACCGACACCGCCTATAACACCGTCAATAATAAGGCCGGACAACCACTCAGGAGCGCTGATGCTGTCAAGGACGTAAGCAGCCCCATTTGTTGCCCACTCACCGAAAATAACGTCATTGGCATAGTCAGTACCCCAGGTACCGATTGTGCTTACGGCAAGGTAGTAAACAACATAGACGATAACGGCAAAAATCGGTAATGCCAGATAACGGTTAGTTACGATATTGTCTACGGCGCGAGAGAAATTCTTGGAGCGATTTGCCGCAGCTTTTACAACGGATGCTTTTACTGCCTCATCAACGAATGCGTAACGAAGCCCCGCAAGCTTGCTTTCCATATCCTGACCGTATTGTTTTTCCAAAACGGCACGGATTTTAACAAGCTCAACCTGCAAAAGCTCATCGGTCATATATTCATGAACATAGACCTTATCATTTTGCAGCAGGCATAAAGAAATAAATTCTTTCTCAAAATCGTTCTTATCTTTTAGATAGGAACCGATTTTTACGACAGCCTCTTTTATTTCCTGCGGATAAATGGTTGCCTTCTGTCTTTGCGGAACATTGTTTAAAGCATTCACCAAATCCTGTACGCCGTCACCGGTTGATGCAGACATCGGGATAACTTTAATTCCGAGTTTTTGCTCCAAGACATTAACATTGATTTCAATATGATTGTTCTTGGCGACATCCATCATATTTAAAGCAACGATAATGTTTTTATTAAATGAAAGCAGTTCAGCCGTTAAAGACAAACTGCGCTCAAGGTGAGCAGCATCAACTACATTGACGATAAGATCGTAATCACCTGACAACAAATATTCACGGCTAACGATTTCTTCAGGGGAATACGGAGACAATGAATAAAGTCCCGGCAGATCAACTACCTTGGTATCGGTACTTTTTAAAGTTCCGACAACTTTATCTACAGTAACGCCTGGCCAGTTTCCTACGTACTGATTGGCTCCGGTTAAGGCATTAAATAAAGTTGTTTTTCCTGAATTCTGATTACCGATAAGCGCTATTTTCTGACAAGCCATATCATTTAACCTCAATTAATTGAGCATCGCTTTTTCTGATGGTAAGTGAGTATCCGCGAACCTCAAGCTCTATCGGATCACCAAACGGAGCTTCGCGCACCAAAGAAACCTTTGTATTTAGGGTTAAACCCATATCGAGCAAGCGGCGGCGCAAAGACGTATTCTGTCCGTTAATGCCGGTAATAACGGCATTCTCTCCGGGTTTTAGCGTATCTAGTGTTTTCATAAAATTATCTTAATAGCCATAGATAACAATAATTAGCTTTATACAATATAAATTAGCTAAAGCTAATACAACCATGGTTAGTTTAAGCTTACAAAGGTTGCTTTGCAAGAACTTTTTTTAAGTCACAAAATTTTGCACCTTTTTTAAACTGTAAAAGACCTGCTCACCGTATTGAAAAGTAAGATTCCCATGACCTTATGATTTGTTTTATGTCTGTTGTTTGTACTTGCCTAACCCGAAAATTACATTGGAGATGAGTAGCATGGGAAAGTCCAAGCGAACCAGCTATAAAAATATTGATTGGTATAGTATTTATATATCTTCTAGAAAATCCAGATTAAGTTACAGCGTTTTCATTCTGACCGTCTGCCTCAACTTATTTCAGCGTTTGATCCTGATTTATCTTCGATTCCTTACCGCTGTCGACGGGAAGGGTTACCGCGACGGTGATGACAAAACGATACCCTAACTTGTTGTATGTTAAACGACGGCCTTTCGCGTTCCTTTAACAACAGTAGCTGAAATTTGTTTAACCTCCGCAGCAGTCACTGCAGTATTTCATCCGTAAACAGGTTTAAATAAGCATTGACCTTTTAAGAGTGTTAAATGGACATACAATGAAGAGACTTCAACTAAACAGGAATTGTATTGCTTGCTAGAGAACTCTTACGCAGGCAGCTGAGCTCAAAGACTGAATATGGTAATATAGAAAATAAATCCAAATAATAAAATTTTAGAAATTAGCAAAAATGGCAACAACAATAAGCGTCAATAAACAAAGTGTAGCAGAACTCTTGAAAACCGGAAGAACTAAACCTTTCATTATTCCTGAATATCAAAGACCGTATGCATGGACTTCTGAACAAGTTGAAACTTTATTTGAAGATATTTGGGAATTTGCCACCACCATCGGCGGATTAGACCGAAATGGCTCATACTTCTTAGGAAGTATTGTTTCATTTGAAAATGAAAATAGTGAACAAGAAATCATAGATGGACAACAGCGCATCACATCGTTGTTTCTGCTTTTACGCGCCATTTATACAAAACTTAACAAAGGAGATGATGTACAAACTGACGCAGCTCAAAATTTCATCCGTCAAATAGAACCTGCTATTTGGCGTACAGACAACCGTACAGGAAAAGTTGATTATAACAATATTCTCCTAACCTCAAGAGTAGTAGACAATGAGGGCAATGAAATATTACGAAACATTCTAAAAGATGGTATGGCCAATCCAGACGCCAACGATAACTACTCTAAGAATTACCTGCTATTCCAAAAGCTATATGACGATCATTGCGCAAAATCACCTTTAAAGGTGTATGACTTTATCTATGCCCTTCTAAATCAGGCTATATTACTCCCCATTTGTGCAGACAGCCAAGACACAGCTTTGACTATTTTCTCTACATTAAACAACAGAGGACTTCCTCTTTCCGATGCAGACATATTCAAAGCTAAAATATACAATAACTTGAAAGACGATGAAAAAGAAAAATTTATCAGTCAATGGAAGGCATTGGAAAAAGAGGCTACAGAAGCACACGAAAGTATTCAACAATTATTTTATTACTACATGTTTTATCTTAGAGCCAAAGAGAATGATGTTAGTTCCACAACACCAGGTGTAAGAAAATATTATTCGACCAATAAATCAGAAAGGCTTTTTGAACCAAATTTAATGGAAAGATTAAAAACAGTACTAAACTTATGGAAAGTCGTAAATACAAATCAAGATATACCAGAAGAAAATTGGGACGATGATGCAAAAATAAGAAAAGCCTTGGACATCTTAACTTCATATCCTAATGAGTATTGGAAGTATCCTGTCATTAATTATTATCTATCGCATCGAAACAGAGAAATGTTCAATACAGAATTCCTTCTATTCCTCAACAAATTGATAGAAGAGTTGATGACTCGATTTTTGCTGTTTCCTAACATTAATGCTGTCAAAAGTGACATCATGAAACTAAATGCAAAGATTATTAATGACCCACACCCTGATTTCGACTTTCGCGAAATAGACAAATCTCTTTTGGAAAGCCAAATACGCGTTCCACATAGAAACATTGTGCGTATGCTCATGAAATGTTACGCATACAATCATCAAGAACAATTATTGCCTGATAATTGGCAATTAGAACATATTCTTCCACGAAAATGGCAAGAATCCTATTTCCCAGATGTGGACGCAGAAAAAGTCTACGAAATGATAGAGCATATTGGAAATAAAACTCCATTTGAACGGAAATTGAATATAATTGCCAGCAACGGCTATTTCAAGAAAAAACAACAGGAATATCAAAAATCGAAAATAGAAGTTACAAAAATATTGATAGCAAGTACAAACAATGACTGGACATTGGAAAACATTGAACACCGAGATAAAATTGTTGCTACAGAAATAATGCAACTTTTACAGGATTGGGAATCCAATTATCAAAAGAATAGGAGCAACGCCACACTACCAACTGAGGAAGATTTAGCAATGATTGAGAAATTCAAACAAAAAGGATGGATTTAAAAATTACAATATGTAAACTCAGAAAGCTTCATTCTCCTCTTTCATAGAGAGTGTGTAAATGAAAAAGTATGTAACTCCATTTAATGTTTATTAAACATTTTTTAATGGAGTCTTCTTATATGAAAAAAACATTAAGCGCAATCCTGCAGTAGCCACTTGGCTGATCCGACATTAAACACCTGTGTTATTAATAAACCACAGCACAACATAAAAATGTTGATGATTAATGTTGCCAGATGACCGCTGCGCTTAAATTCAACCATAGAAGCTGCCAGGTTCCCATATCATTAAAGAACGACCATATCTTTAACTCAATTTTATTAAAGCCAATCATTAGTCCGCATCGATGCGGTCATTATAGAAAGATCCGACATGCCGCTCTATGGAGTGATGAGAGTCTTACATTAAATAAAGAGCTCCTTAAATTTCAACACTTAAGAAGTCGGTATCAACGGGTTCTCCACGCAGACTCTGCGATTAAGGACTTTTTAAATAGAAAAGAAATAGGTAAACTGCTAATTAAAATAGGCTGAAACTTACAAACAAAAGCCCCGTTACAAAATTTATAACAGGGCTTAAAAAGTCTGATTTGACGAGCTTAACTAAAAACCGTAGCTTAAGTTGGCATAAAAGCCTACTGAAGGATCGACATCCACGCTGCTTCTTTCATTTCCGCCATGATCGTAATATGTGTATTCACGATCAAAATAGGATTGAATTCCGGCTCGCACCGACATGCCTTTTAAAGGAGTTAAAACCACGCCTCCGGACACGCCGTACCCTTCTTCAAAGACATAACCTTTTTTTAATTTGCTTGAATCGTCGCTTAACTGATATAAATCCTTAATGGTAAGGAAAGTTCCTTCAAGCGCCAGCATGCTGTTAAAGCGATAATTAATGCGAGTTGCAGGATAAGCGATTGATCCGGATAAACCTCTTTCGCTGTCATTACCGATTTTGACGCCTAAAATCGGCAGATATTTGTTGTCAACTTCATTAAACTGTGCATAAGCACCGGCAAAACCGGTAATGCGATCGGTAAAACTGATGGAAATTCCTGCTCGCGGACTTATGGAATAATTGTCGTCAAAATGAAAATCATCTTCAAAGCCTGACGCAAGAGTAAGACCGCCGAAAACACCGAAAGTATCGTTTAAAGCAAAATTATGATGTAAATCCACATAAAGATAATTAAGTGAATCGTACCAGTCAGACGACGATGACGAAAAGTCATAATCAGTACGCTTATAACCTACGGTTACAAAATCATAACCGCCTACTATGTTGTATGTTGAAATACTGACATCGCCTTGGGCTCCGCTTAAATCAGCATCTGAATTATGAGAGCCTGACGCATTCATCCAAAAGGAGGCTTCTGCAGTACCGATAAAGGCAGCAGCTGCAGCCAACGCTAAAACTGAAAATTTTTTCATTTTTACATAAAACCTGATAGGTAAAAATCAATTGAAACAGTATACAAATGCAATCTTATACAAAACAAATTAATCCGGCTAAAGTGTAAGTAAAAAATAAAAATCCTGTCAAAGTGCACATGACAGGATCTTCTTAATTTAAGGTTTACCTAAAAATCAAAGCATAATAGCTAACAGAGGGATGGTAAAAACTGACAATAACGTTGTCATGAAAGTGCCCTGCGCCATGGTTTTAGTCTCAATACCGTGTTTTAAGCACAGCATCGTTCCGTATGATGCAACCGGCATTGCGCATAAAACAACCAAAACATCCGCATATTTTCTGTCAATGGGAGAAATAAGGAAGATGGCATAAATAATTGCCGGGACGATTAAAAGCTTTATAAGGCACATGATGTAGATTCTAGGAGATCCGAACATTGATTTGACCGGAATTCCTGCAAGAGTAGATCCGATAATCAAAAGCGATCCGGGGATGGTAATCGATCCGATAAGCGAGGAACACTGTGCTATAGGATGCGGAACTTTTATCTGGAAGAACACAATGATAATTGAAAGATACGTAGCTGTAAGACATGGTGAAAACAGAATTCTCCAATTAAATCTCGTGGTGGACTTGCCCTGGGTTATAAACAAAACTCCTAATGCAAACACCAGAATATTAAAAGGAATGGTAAGAACGCTGGCGTAAAAAATCGCTTCGGTACCAAAAAGCGATCCGACAACCGGAAAACCTATAAAGTTGATGTTGCCAAAAACATACATAAACTTATAAACACCTGACTCTTCCGGGGATAAACGCATTAATTTAGTCACCGGAAAAGAAACAGCCACCATAAAGAGCAAAGCTAAAGTACCGGCCACGAACACGGGCAGAATATCTTCTCTTTTAGGCAAAGTGTCACCCATTACCGAAGCTAAAATGATAAAAGGTGCGGTAAGATTAATGATAAGAGCGGCAAGACGTCTATCAAACTGCTCATCCATTAATTTGCAGCGATTACATAAAAAACCGACGATAACCAGTAAAAACAATACCGCCATCTGCATGAAAGAATCGATAAAGCTCATGTTAAATCCCGCTTTCTTGAAAAATTCGTGCGCAAATTTTAGCACAAGGCAATTTTTGTAAATTACATCACAAAAAAAATTCCAAAACGGTGGGTTTTCATGCGTGCTCTACAGACAATTGCGGACTTTTGACTGCAAAAAATTTTTTTACCGTCTACAATATGCATATTGCAAAAGAGGTTGAACATGCAGCAATTTGTGATTTTAAGCATTGACGGCGGAGGCATCCGCGGAGTTTTTGCCGCAAGGCTCCTGGAGCTATTGCGTTCAAGCAGCAAATTGCCTGCATTTAACTTAATCGCGGGGACCAGTACCGGATCCATAATCGCATCCTGCATGGCGTTAAAAATTGATCCGAGCATTATCGTTTCTTTATATCAAGCTTCCGGATCGATTATTTTTTCCAAAAAATTTTTCTTCGGACCGAGACTCTTGGAAAAAGCAGTCCAAAGCTCTTATGACAACGGACGCTTAAAAGCGGTGCTGCGCCAGGTTTTCGGGAAAAAGCGATTGCATGACGTCAAGTTGCCGTTGTTAATCCCCACTACCGACCTCAAAGCAGGATCCGGTCACTTATTTTCAAGTTTTGCAAATGACAATCCTTATCTTTATGAAGCGATTTTAGCCTCTTGCAGCGCCCCTACCTATTTCGACCCTACCGTGGTCGACGGCAAACTTTTGGCTGACGGCGGCATGTGGGGCAATAACCCTATTTTGTCAGCCATTGCAATTGCGCGCGATCACTTTAAAGTCCCTTTTGACAAAATCAAGGTTATTTCTTTAGGGTCAGGCCATTTTTCTGGCTTTTATGACGATGAAAACAAACGCTGGGGACTTATTAACGGCTGGAAGATAAGAACTCTCACTGAGTTTTTAGCATCATTGCAGTCAGAAGCTACCAATCAAATTGCTAAAAAACTTTTAAATCAAAATCAACTCTTACGCCTTAACTTTAAATCAGATAACCTGATAAGTCCCGACGAATTTGACAAAACCGATGAACTCATCCAATTTGCAGATGAGCTCTATATCACAGAAAAAATCCGCATTGACAACTTTTTAAATCCCCTTTAAAGGCTTGTGGATAAAAACTGCTCTTTTTTCTTGATCTGTTTTGCGAAATAATAAATTTGATATAAACCTTTCATTAAATTTAGATTAAACTGATAGTATTCCATCAAAACCAATCTTGGACATTCAAATTAATATATCATTAAGGAGTATTATCATGGGGCATAATGATATTGCTTTAATCGGTCTTGGCGTAATGGGCAGCAATCTTGCTCTGAATATTGCCGATCACGGTTACAAAATCGCCGTTTATAATTACACTGTTGACTTAGTGGAAAAATTCCAAAAAGAAACACCGCATGAAAATGCCGAAGCGTTTACTGACATAAAGGCTATGGTGGCAAGCCTTAAAGTTCCGCGTAAAATCATTATTATGGTAACCGCCGGCAAAGCTGTTGATGCCGTCTTACATTCTCTTGACGGTTTAATTGAAAAAGACGATATCGTAATGGATCTCGGTAATTCAAACTTTGAAGATACCAGAGCCCGCTCCCTTGAACTTGCAAAAAAAGGAATAATCTACGCCGGAGTCGGCGTTTCAGGAGGAGCGGCAGGAGCCCGCAAAGGCCCTGCCATCATGCCGGGCGGTACTGAGCAAAGTTATGCTCTTGTTGGTAAAATTCTTGAAGATATTTCAGCAAAAGCTTCCGACGGCAAACCGTGCTGCGCTTATATGGGTACCGACGGTGCCGGCCATTTCGTCAAGATGGTGCATAACGGAATTGAATATGCAGACATGCAGCTTATTGCCGAAAGCTATTTACTGTTAAAGCGTCTCGGTAATTTCTCAAATGACGAACTTGCCGATATTTTCAGCCGCTACAACGAAGGCGAGCTTAAGAGTTATTTAATCAGCATTACCTCTAAAGTTCTTGCCGAGAAAAATCCCTATGCTCCAGGCTCGCTTGTTGATGACATCAAAGACAGCGCCGGACAAAAGGGGACCGGCAAGTGGACGGCAATTTCAGGATTTAATTTAGGCGTCGACCTAAGCTTAATCGACAGCGCCTGCAACTGCCGTTTTAGCAGTGCCAATCCCGAGGTTCGCGCATCGCGTGAAGATGCTTTTGTCAAACCCATCTCTGTAAACATTGATAAAGAAGAGCTTATCGACATTGTCGAAAAATGCCTCTATCTTGGCAAAATTGCCGCTTATGCACAGGGATTTGCTTTATATAAAGCCGGATCCGATGCCTATAACTGGAATTTAAGATTAGGTAAAATTGCCGAAATCTTCCGCGGCGGCTGCATCATTCAGGCAAAATTCCTCAATGACATTACCAATGCATTTGCCTCCGATCCCGAGCTTAAAAACCTTATTGACGCTCCTTTCTTTAAAGAAAAAATCAATAAGTGCCTGCCCTCAGCCCGTAAAGTTGCTGCTTTAGCCGTTGCTACCGGGATCCCGGTACCGACTTTCCTGCAGGCTATAAGCTATATTGACACCATGTCCACCCCGATTGTCGGAGCTAACTTAATCCAGGGACTGCGCGACTACTTCGGCGCTCATACCTTTACCTTGATCCACAACGGCGAAACCATTCATCACAATTGGAGCAAATAAGATAAAATCATTTATGAAGATCCCTTTTTTGGGATCTTCTTGTTGCCACTAAGTTAAAAAGCACGATATGTTAAGGAGCTTTTATGCCAAACGAAAAGAAATATGCCTACGTTCTGCATGATAACACTTTGGCAATCAGCTTATTTTCAGCAAATTCAAAACTTTTTACTAAAGCGGATATAAAAATTGCCAATTATATAAGCGCCAATCTTAATCACTTTTTACAAATGACCATTTCAGATCTGGCAAGCGCTACTTCAGTATCTGAAATCACAATTTCACGCTTTTGCAAAAAACTGAATCTACCAGGATTACAATCGCTTAAAATCGTACTTGCTGGCACTGACAGCATTAATACTTTTGATAAAAACATTTCAAATAACGATAACTGTGAAAGCATAAGTCATAAAATCTTTCAAAATATTTCAGACGGTTTAAACAACACACTCAAACTTTTAAATTTTAACGCTCTTGATCGCAGCGCCCAGCTTATTTGCAAAGCATCGCGCCTTATCTGTTTCGGATACGGAAACTCGGCGACCGTCTGCAAAGATATTGCCACCCGCTTCGTGCGCCTGGGAATTTCCTGCGAATTTTCAGCCGATCCGCATCAGCAGGCAACATTATCCGCCTGCTTAACTAAAGGCACTTTAGTCATGGCAGTATCCTACACGGGAAGCTCGGTTGATCTTTTAAACAATTTGCAAATCGTAAAAGAAAACGGCGGCAAAATTATCCTGATAACGAGCCATACTTTATCTCCGGCATCAAAACTAGCCGATGAAGTGCTCATAGGAGTCGGCCCTGAAGTTAAGAACAATTCTGAAGCGTCGGTCTCGCGTTTAATTCATATGGCTATAAATGACGTGCTTTACACCAAGGTCTCCATTTTGAAAAAAGAAACGTTTGAAAAGAATATGATTAAGATGCGTCAGAGCATCGCAAAATTAAAGTCCTGAAAACTTTAATTTTGCAAATATTTTTAAAGAAAGCTAATTCTTTTCTATCTTTCTTAGGTTAGGCTTTGCGTAGTAAAATATCGCCAATAAAAAGTGCTACATAGCTAGCCGTGATCATTTTAACGAGGCTTAGATGTTAAACCTATTAAAAATCGTCGTTTTATCATCATGCATAACCGCATTTTCCGTCAATGCGGCCGATACTGAAACTCTTGATAAAACCAACAACCGCTTAACAGAAATATCCGGCGTTATGCAAAGCATAAATGAAGAGCTTAACAGTCAGCGTTCCAATATACGCGCTTTAAAATCAAGGATCGATGCCGATCAAAAAGAAGACAAAGCTTTTCGTAATTCCGTATTGCGGGAATTAAGACAATTGCGCCGTCAAAATGAAACCTTGACTTATACTCTTATGAAAGATAAAAACAAAGCCTCTGCAAGCAATAAAGAAGGAACGGTAATTTCCCAAGGATCTTCTTCAAACTCGACTCCTGACGGCAAAATGATTTTCGGTGAGGACGAATTTATTTATGTTAAGGAAGCTAACGCTTATATAGATGCCCGCATCGATACGGGTGCCGCTGTTTCTTCCATCAGTGCTACCGACATCACCGAATTTGAACGCAACGGTAAAAAATGGTACCGCTTTACGCTTGCCGCCAACGATCGCTTCATTGAAATGGAAGCACCTCATGTCCGTTACTCTGAAATTCGTCAATCATCAAAAGATACAACGACAAAGCGTCCGGTCGTAAGTCTTAACGTTAAAATCGGCGACTATTCGACTTCATCAGAATTTACTCTTACAGACAGAAGCAAGATGCAGTATTCATTGCTTATCGGACGCACCTTCATTCAGGATATTGCCGTTGTTGACGTTTCAAGACAGCATATATTCGAGCGCGAAAATAACGTACTGGTACTTTTAAACAGGGACGCTTATAATGCGGCCAAAGATAAAGGGATAAACCCCAACGCCGAGTATGACAAGCAAAATATCAATGAATCAGCCGGAAAAATTGCCTACCCTGCAGATAACGGGGCCAATCTCGGCGATGATGCTGAAAAAGCCTTGCCTCCGGTCATTGACAAGTTAAATACGGCCCAAAAAGAAAAATAATAAATTCTGGAATTTTAAAGGACATTCATCATGGTATCACGCGGCGTTTTTTATATCGTTACCGCTATTTTGTTCGTGATCGGTATTGCATTAATGCTTTATCAGCATATTGTTTTTGAAATTCCCTTTCTGCCAGGACAGCAGCGTACCGTTTGGTCAGTAGAGGCTAAAGTCGAATTTGAACCGATTGAATCAAACGCCGTAACCGTTAATCTTGCTCTCCCCGGTGTCCAGCCCGGTTTTTCGCAAATAAAGCAAAACACTTCAAGCATCGGCTTCGGTACCAGCTATATAACTAAAGACAACGCAGCTTACGTGCAGTGGACCAAACGTGATCCTTTTGGCTTACAGACACTTTACTATCAAGCTGACTTTTTAGTTGATGATGCTTCAAAAGGTTCTTCAATGACCGTTCCCGAGCTCTCAAAAAATGTAGAGCCTGAACCGTATGCTACAGCGATGAATGAAATAGCATCTGCTGCCATGTCTCGTTCTTCATCCCCTTTTTCATATACGGTACAAGTTATAAACGAGCTGCAGCGGCAAAAAGAAATAGCCTCTTTACTTTATGCCAAATATTCAAAAGCCCAGCTGCTGGTAAAAATACTTGAAATCGGTCAGATCCCGGCACGCGTTATTAAAGTATTGAATCTTGAAGACGGTCGCCGCAATCGCGGGTTAATCGACAAAGTAGCAGTTTTTGACAATACCAATTATGAAATTTTCGATCCCGCGACTGGAAATTCGGGACTTACATCAAATGAGCTTATTTGGGTCAACCATGACGGTTCCATTCTTGACGTAGAAGGCGGTCAGAATGCCCGCATCAGTTTCTCCATGGTAAGCCGTTCCATGCCGGCCAACACCGCAGGAGCTCTAAAAGTAGCCGCAACGCGCGTCCTTGGAGATGATATCGTCTCATTCTCTCTTGATAATCTGCCTATTGAAGAGCAGTCAATGTTCAAAAGCATTCTGCTGCTGCCTATAGGCGTTATCATCGTAGTATTTTTACGCATCATCGTCGGCATCAAGACTTCAGGAACTTTCATGCCGGTGTTGATTGCCATGGCGTTTTTGCAAACTTCCTTAACGGTCGGACTTATAGGCTTTGTTTCAATCGTAGCCATCGGCCTTATCGTCAGATCGTGGCTGTCGCACTTGAACCTTTTGCTGGTGGCGCGAATATCGGCAGTAATAATCACGGTTATCGGCATTATCGGAGCCATCGCCTTCATTACTTATAAAATCGGTCTTACCGAAGGCATCAAAGTTACCTTCTTCCCGATGATCATTCTGTCTTGGACTATTGAACGCATGTCCATTATCTGGGAAGAAGAAGGTTATAAAGAAGTGTTAGTCCAAGGCGGAGGATCGCTTTTTGTAGCTGTCTGCGCTTATATCGCCATGAGCAGTCTTACAATTGAGCATCTTACATCTAACTTTATCGGTCTTCAGTTTATTATTCTTGCACTTGTGCTGCTTATGGGTAATTACACCGGATTCAGGCTTTCAGAGTTAAAACGCTTCAAACCGCTTGCCGACAATATCATTGAATACCAAAACGGTGACAGCACTGAGCTTGAATCAAGCAAATTAAAGCGTGAGCGCAAAGAATTAAAACAAGAGAAAGCCAAAGGTTTTCCGTCTTCTAAACAAAGCGATGATAATAAATAAGAGGTCTTATGATGGTTTTTAAAAATCTTTTAAGACCTATTAAAGAGCGCTATACAAACCCGATGAATCTCATTAACTTCGGGATTATGGGCATGAATCAGCGCAACGTAAATTATATCGGGCGCTACAACAAAAGAAATCTCTATCCTTTAGTTGACAATAAGCTTAAAACTAAAGAGATTGCGCTTAAAAACGGTATTACGACTCCAAAACTTTTAGGCGTGATCCGCGATCAGCATGATGTTCAAAATATTGTTGAAATTATCGGAAAACATAAAGAATTCTGCATTAAACCTGCCCAGGGATCGGGAGGCAAAGGCATTTTGGTGATTACGTCTAGCAACGGAAAATCTTTTACCAAAGCCTCCGGGCAAACGATAAACACCCACGATCTGCGCCGCCATGCATCAAACATTTTGGCAGGATTATTCTCATTAGGCGGCAAACAGGACATAGCTTTAATTGAAGATCTGATTCACTTTGACAGAGTCTTTGACGGTTACAGTTATGAAGGCGTACCGGATACCCGTGTGATCGTATTTCAAGGTTTTCCGATTATGTGTATGATGCGCCTCTCTACAGCGGCCTCCGATGGTAAAGCCAACCTACATCAAGGTGCTGTCGGTGTGGGAATTTGCGTACGTACGGGAAGAGCAGTACGCGGCGTTCAGCATAACGATCCGATTGAATATCATCCCGATACGCATAAAGATTTATTTAAATTAAGCGTTCCGCATTGGGATGAAGTTCTAAAGCTCGCCTCGTCCTGTTATGAAATGTCGGGGCTTGGCTACATCGGCACCGACATAGTGCTTGACCGAGATAAAGGACCGATGCTGCTTGAACTTAATGCAAGACCCGGACTTGCCATACAAATTGCCAATAACGCCGGATTACTGCCGAGATTAAGACTTATTGAAGCACTGCCTAACGCCAAATCCATGAGTATTGATGAAAAAGTCGAATTTGCCAAACAACACTTCGGCGTTTTTTCACATTAAAACTCATAAGCTATTACAAAGTCGCGCAATGTAAACTTTTCAAAGATTTGAATGCGCGATTACTAAGAATTGTAAAACAAATACTATTATTAACTTATTACTGAAAATGCAGATCTTTAAAATTAAGATGAATATATAGCCTCTCAATATTAGTTTTTGCTTCTATTATTTGCTCATCCGTGCAATTGAATGCTTTTTTGATACTGTTTTCATCCATACCGAATCTAAGCAAGCCTTTAATGTTTTACAGTAAAGTTTTTTGTGCTCCTTCTGCTAAGCCTTCAGCATAACCTTTGACCCTACCTCCAGCTATTTCTATTTTGACTCAGTTCTCAGTCGCAAGTTGATCTCTATAAACCTTTTCACACATAAAAGCCCCATAAAAACGTTCATCATCCATTGTATAACTTATCAATATTGCCATGTACTTATATCTCTACTTTAAATTAAAACTTAAGGCAAAGTAACTTACCTTGCCTTAAGATCTTATCTAATTGGCTTTTGCTTCCCGGATCTGCTCATCCGTACAATTCAATGCTTTTTTAATACTGCATTCATCTATACCGAAATTAAGCAGTCCTTTAATATTTTGCAGTAAAGTTTTTTGTGCTCCTTTTGCTAACCCCTCTGCTAAACCTTCCGCACGTCCTTCAGCTCGGCCTTCAACTAAACCTTCAGCACGGCCTTCCGCACGTCCTTCAGCTAAACCTTCAGCATGACCTTCTGCAT
>NZ_GL830944.1 GCF_000188195.1 Succinatimonas hippei YIT 12066 | reverse complement strand
TAAAGATGATTTTACCTAGACTGTAAATTTAGGATTGAAAAAGTCTTAAGACGATTTTACCTAGACTGTAAATTTTGGGGTTAAGATGGTGCGAAAGGAGGGACTCGAACCCTCACGCCTTGCGGTACTAGCACCTGAAGCTAGCGCGTCTACCAATTTCGCCACTTTCGCATTAGAGAAGCATGACTGGCGATCCCGATGAGATTCGAACTCATGACCCTCGGCTTCGGAAACCGATACTCTATCCAACTGAGCTACGGGACCGTTCGATACATTCGGTAGTCAAGTGCGCACATTATATCAGGATATTTAGTTTTGTGAAGCTAAGTTTTCAAAAATCTTTTGTTAAAATGCTCACAATTAAATAGAACAACAAGGATACTCATTTTGCACGAATTATCTGTACGCTTTCGGGGGATCCGCGCCCTTTACGGTGAAGAAGGTTTTAAAAAATTACAAAATGCCCATGTCATGGTCATTGGATGCGGTGGGGTCGGTTCTTGGATTACGGAAGCTTTATGCCGTTCAGGAGTCGGAACCTTGACCTTGATAGATCCTGATACAGTGGAGATAGGAAACACTAACCGTCAATTGCATACAACAGATTTGACCATAAACCAGTATAAAGTCAGAGCATTAAAAAACAGACTAATTACTATTAATCCTGAGATTAAAATCCATACGCTTGAAATAACACTTACAAAAGAAAATATTCCGGAAATTTTAAAAGACTGTCCGCAATTTATCGCCGATGCCATTGACGATTTGCAAGCAAAAGCTTTTTTAGTTGACTATCTTTATAAAAAGAATAAAACTTTTATTGTCTCAGGCGGTGCAGGCGGACGAGTCGATCCCAGAAAATTAAAAATCGATGATATTGCAAACGCTCACGGAGATGCGTTAATCTCAAGACTTAGAACTGAATTAAGGCGACACTATAATTTTCCTAAAGGCGGAGAAAAAATGGGAATATTCTGCACATATTCATGTGAAGATCCCATTTATTCAGACAATGATGATGCTGACCTGCCTAAATTCGGTGCCGCAATGGCGGTAACTGCTTCTGCAGGGCTTTTGATGGCTTCTTGGCTTTTAAATAAAATAGTTAAACAGGCTTAAAAATGTTATACAACGATTTTGCCAAAACCAAAGAATATCTTAAAGCACAGCTTCCGGAATACCTGCGCAACAAAGGAATTAATATTAATGCTCCTTTTCATTGCTTAAACCCGAATCACCACGATATCCATCCCAGCATGAGCTATAACCACCAAAACCAAACCGTACATTGCTTTAGCTGCAATGCAACCTACGATATTTTCGGAATTATCGGCTTGGATTTTGGGCTCTCCGATTTTAAAGATCAATTCAACAAGGCCTGTGAACTATTCTTAAGTACCGGAGATAACGAGTTTATCGAAGCAAACGACGATTTTAGCGGACAAGAAAAACAAAATGATTTCAGACTTCAGGATAATAACAAAGAAGATCATCTTGATTTTGCTTCAGAGAAAAGCCCCGGACCGGTAAGCTTCGGTATTGCCGACAGTAATTTTCGTGACGATGGTGGCAAGGCAAATAATATTTCTTTTAATAACTTTTCCATCCTTAAAAAAGATGAAGAAGACCCTTTATTCCATAAATTTGATCCGCTAAACGAAGATTCTCAAAATCTTAATAATCTACCTCGCAGTCCTTTTCATCCGACCCAAGGAGCAGTTTTCGGCATAAGAAATGATTTTAACGATATAGGATCTGGAAGTAAAAATTCATTTAGTCAAAACGATAACCACTTTTCCGATTTTAGAGTGGAAATAAGACACAATTACAGCGAATATCTCAAACAATGCGCAAATAGGCGCTTACAAACCGACTATTTCAGGTTAAGAGGAATTTCAGAAACGGTAGCTGAGAAATTCCGTCTTGGCTTTGACAGCGACTTCACTGCAGGAATCGATCCTCGAACCGGAGATAAAATTGTTTGGCAAGCGGTAATCATTCCTTACAGCGAATCTGCCTATATGGCCAGAAATACTGATTCACGCAGTAAAGATCGCATAAGAAAACAGGGGTCTGCCGGAATTTTCAATCAAAATGCTCTGGATAAGCCAGGATTAATTTTTATTACCGAAGGCGAATTTGACGCTTTAAGCATCGAAACTTTAGGCTACAGTGCAGTAAGCTTAGGCGGAGTTTCAAATACCCGTAAACTTCTTGACTATATTCAAGAACATCCTGTCTATGAAAGAATGTTCTATATCGCACTTGATGACGACAAATCCGGCACAGAAGCAGCCGCCTCGCTGGCACAAGGTCTTGAATATCTGCATATTCCGTTTAAGCGGATTAATCTTGCTTTTCCGTATAAAGATCCGAATGAAGCACTATGTAAAGATAGAGAAACATTACTTACAAGACTTAACAATCTTGAAAGACTGTTATCTTTCTCTTTGCAAACCGTACCGCTGCAGCCTAAAACATACTCCCCTATATTATCTGCAGTTTCTTTGTACTCCCTGCAATTATCTCCATGTCTTTACTCTTTGTCAGGACGAAGCGTAATCTTAAAACGCCTTGTCGCTGAAATAATCAGTGCCAAAGTACAAACCGATATGCGCATCATTTATGTCGGGACCAAAGAACAATGGAATATGGTTTGTTCTTTGTTAAAACGCCGTGAGCATTATGATGACGGAGCGGTTTTTGCTCCATGGAACAGAGCCAAACTCCTTGAAATACAAAACACGGATAATCTGCCCCAAGCTATTGAAGAAGCTGTCGGCGCTTTATATCTTCAGGGAGAAAAAAACTTCTGTCCGATAATAGACTTAACCGGTTTAACTTCATCAGAACTAAGAAATTGCTTAATGAATCTTTCTTCACTAAGTGCAAAATTAAAAACACCGTTTATAAGTCTTTGCAATGAAAATGAAACACTTACAGCTGAGGCTTATGCACTGCAGAATATAGAAGTTTCAATGAATGATAAAAACGATCTTAGTTTCTTTACCTATGATCTTTTAGGACGAGATCAGAAATTCTCTATTTACTAATATGCGACTTAACGATGCTCAACAACAGGCCGTCACTTATATTGACGGGCCTTGTCTGGTTCTGGCCGGAGCGGGATCCGGAAAGACCAGAGTAATTACCGCCAAAATTGTTAACCTGATAACAGGTCATAAGCTTCCTGCAAAAACCGTCTGTGCCGTCACTTTCACTAATAAAGCAGCTGCAGAAATGCGAGAGCGTGTAGCTCAGGAGTTAGGACAGGACTGTGCAAAAGAGATTTGGATCTCTACCTTTCATTCCTTAGGTCTTGGCATCTTGCGCATTGAACATAATAAAGTCGGACTTAAGCGTAATTTCACTTTATTTGATGAGTCGGATCAATTTAAAATTGTGCGTGATCTTATTCGTGAAAAATATCCGTTAATGCTTGACGGTAAAGCAGAACGTGACTGCATTTTTGACGCTTTGCAGCAAATATCTTTATGGAAAGGAGAATTGAGAGCTCCTCAAGATATTACCCCAAAGACAACACTTTCTTCCCTTTATGAAGAATATCAGACTTACCTTAAAGCATGCAATGCCGCTGACTTTGATGATTTGATTTTTTTAACCACTAAACTTCTGAAAAGCGATCCGGAAACAGCCAGCAAATGGGAAAACTATTTTCGCTATGTTCTTGTCGATGAGTATCAAGATACCAACACTACTCAATATGAGCTGCTAAAAGTGTTGGTAAGCAAAAGACGCCGCTTCACCGTCGTAGGAGATGACGATCAGTCAATCTATTCATGGCGCGGAGCACGTCCTGAAAACATCAATATATTAGCGCATGATTTTCCTGATCTTAAAGTTATTAAACTTGAACAAAACTATCGTTCATCAGGAAGGATCCTGCATTGTGCAAACAAAATCATTGAAAACAACGAACACCTATTTAAAAAATCATTATTTTCAAACCTGGATGAAGGCAAAAAAATCGCCGTCATTGAAGTACAGGATGAAAACGCCGAAAGTGAGCGCGTCGCTTCCGAAATATTAAAGCACCGCTATTTATATCGTAAACCGTGGCGTGATTATGCCGTACTCTATCGCAGCAATACTCAATCACGCAGTATTGAAAAAGCGTTCCGCTCCGCCAGAATTCCGTGCGTTATAACCGGGGGAAACAGCTTTTTTGACATGATGGAAGTAAAAGATATCCTTGCCTGGTGCCGCTTACTGTCAAATGAAGGAGATAATGCTGCGTTACTTAGAATTATCAATATTCCCCGCCGCGGTATAGGAGCTGAAACTTTAAGTACTATAGCTTCTGTTGCCTCTGAGTATTCTGTAAATCTATACACCGCTTTACGTTCAAAGCAGCTTTACGCAAAACTTTCATCCGGTCAAAATAAATCTATTACTTCCTTTTTAGAGCTGTATAACAGTCTAAAAAATCTGCTGAAAGCTCATCAGGATTTACAGCTTGCACAAAAACTTATTGATATTATCGGCTACGAAGGCTATCTGAGAGGTACCGGAGCTAACGATAAAAGCGTAGAAGTCAAAATCAAAAATGTCCGTACTCTTATGAGTTGGATTGAAGATTTAGTAAAAGGGCGCCGCGGAGAGCCTCCTTTATTATTCTCACAAGCCGTAGATAAGCTTGGGCTTCGCGAAATGATGGATAAAAATGAAGACGGATCTGAAAATGACGCTGTCCAGCTTATGACTTTACATTCAGCCAAAGGTCTTGAATTTCCGTACGTATTTTTAATCGGCATGGAAGAAGGGATTCTGCCGCACCGCAACAGTCTTGATATGCCAAACGGCATTGAAGAAGAAAGACGTCTTGCTTACGTCGGTGTTACCCGCGCTAAAGTAGAACTTACCATTACCTATTGTCGCGAAAGAAAAAAGGGGCGTGAAGCAACTGCAAATGAACCTAGCCGTTTTATAGCCGAAATGCCGCAAGAAGATCTTGCCCGCGAATTCTTAGGTGCCCCTAAAAAAATTGATAAAGAAGAAAGCGCCATGATGCTTGATAGAGGTCTTGATATGTTAAAAGGTTTACTGTAACGAAACTACCCGTAAACATTACGTATACGTTAAAAATTTTGATTCAAATAATAAATATTGGAAATTCTAGATGGTTTACGAGGTTAGGTAAATTTATTAGGCAAATTAACCAAAACGGAAAACTTATATGTTTTTATCCGTATTTAAAGATAAATTTGAAAACTATACAGAAAAATAATTTTTTCAGAAGGCATATCCTAATTAAGATCTAAAAACCTCTCATTGAAGTGAGAGGTTTTTCTTTATTTATTTCTTTACAAAATATTAGTTATTGCCTACGGCAATTTCCTTCATGTCTGACATGTAGGCACGAAGCTTGCGTCCAACGATTTCAATCGGATGATTTCTGATCTTGTCATTGATACGTATAAGCTCAATGTTATCGACGGCATTATCCCCCTCAAGACCTTTGCCCATAACATCCAGATTAATCTTGGACATAAAGTCCTTTAAAAGAGGAATTGCAGCATTGGCAAAGAGGTAATCACCATACTCGGCGGTATCGGAAATAACCACATTCATCTCATAAAGACGACGGCGAGCAATCAAGTTGGCAATCAAAGGAAGCTCATGTAATGACTCGTAGTAAGCAGACTCAGGGTAAATGCCTGAATGAGTCATGGTTTCAAAGGACAACTCAATACCTGCCTTGACGAAAGCAACCAATAAAATGCACTTATCAAAGTATTCCTGCTCGGTGATCTTGGTGTCACACTGCGGAGCATTTTCAAAGCCGCACTTTGCAAAATTCTCACGCCAGGTCAAAAGTTTGACGTCACCGTTAGCCCAGTCTTCCATCAAGACGCGAGAGAACTCTCCGCTCTCAATATCATCCATGTGCTTTAAGTACAAATCTTTTAAGATGCACTTAAGTTCATCAGCAAGCTCACAAGCACGGATCTTTGCAGGATTTGACAAACGATCCATCATATTGGTGATGCCGCCTTGCTTTAAAGCCTCACAAACGGTTTCCCAACCGTACTGAATCAGTTTGCAGGCATAAGCTTTGTCCATACCGAGCTCAACCATACGGTCAAAGCAGAGAATTGATGCAGCCTGCAAAACACCGCACAAAATGGTCTGCTCACCCATAAGATCAGACTTAACTTCAGCAACGAAAGATGAACGCAAAACACCTGCGCGATCACCGCCTGTTGCGCTGGCCCAAGCTTTGGCAATTGCCCAACCTTCGCCGTTAGGATCGTTTTCAGGATGAACAGCAATCAAGGTCGGGACGCCGAAACCGCGGCGATACTCTTCACGTACTTCAGTACCGGGAGCTTTAGGTGCCATCATGACAACGGTAATGTCTTTACGGATCTGCTGTCCTACTTCAACGATATTAAAGCCATGGGAATAACCTAAAGCTGCACCCGGCTTCATAAGCGGCATAACAGACTCAACAACATTAGAGTGCTGTTTATCGGGGGTCAAGTTGATAACCAAATCGGCAGTCGGAATTAATTCTTCATAAGTTCCGACCTTAAAACCGTTTTCGGTAGCGCGCTTAAAAGAAGCACGCTTTTCAGCGATTGCTGCAGGACGGAGTGCATAGCTTACATCAAGGCCTGAATCACGCATATTGAGTCCCTGGTTTAAGCCCTGAGCACCGCAGCCGATAATTACGCACTTTTTGCCTTTAAGGAAATTGCAGCCGTCTGCAAATTCGCTTCTGTCCATTAATTCGCAGCAGCCGAGCTGTGCAAGTTTCTGTCTTAAATTTAAAGTATTAAAGTAATTTGCCATTTTCAATCTTCCACGATTTCTATATCTTTTAAAGGAATTCTTTTTGGCCGTTATCACAGCGTGAAAACATAATAACAGATATTTTAGAAAATGACACACAAAATGTTGTATATTGCAAAATATGCAACACACTTCTAATTTTTTGTATAAAAAACCATGATTGATTTAAAAGATGCAGCTTTTTTCCTGCGCTTGTGCGAAACGGAAAACGTTACGCGTGCCGCAGCCTTATCTTCAGTAAGCCCTTCGACACTAAGCCGCACTGTATCAAAGCTTGAAGAAGACTTAGGAACCACCTTATGCGTCAGGGACCAAAAAGGGATCTCCATTACTAAAGCCGGCAAGCGTTTTGCAGACTATGCAAGAAAGGCTATTGCCGACTTCAAAGCCCTAGAGGCAGAATTGAAACAGGAAAGCTCAACAATAGGCGGAAGCATCAAAATTTATTGCTCAGTTACTGCAAGCTATATTTTTATTCCGCGTCTTTTAAGCGAACTCAGGCTTTCTTATCCTAAACTTGAGCTGCGTCTTGAAACCGGCGATGCTGCCGAAGCTTTGGATCATTTACAAGATCCTGATACCGATTTCGTGATTTCCGCTCTTCCCGACAACATCCCGGATAACGTAAATTACGTACATCTAGTATCTTTTCCTCTGGTGTTAATCACCCCTAAAACTCCGGCCTACCGACCGCTTGATCTTAATAACGAAAACCCGAATTTAAGTAAAGTACCTTTTATTATGCCTGAAAAAGGACAGCTTAAAACCGAGGTCGACAGGTTCTTTAAAAAACAAAAAATTAAACCCATTACTTATGCGGAAATTGCAGGACATGAATCAATTGTAAGCATGACTGCTTTAGGCTTCGGGGTTTCTATTGTTCCTAAACTCGTACTTGACCTGTCACCGTTTAAAAATGACGTTAACATTTTAAAAACTTTACCCGACACCGGATTTAACGTGGCACTATGTTATTTAAAAGAAAAAGAACATAATCGCACTATAAGTGCGGTAAAAGAGCTTGCTCTGAAATTGTCTCCGACTTTCGCCCCTGATTTAACCAGCAGAAAGGTAGGTGAAAATTAAAGTCAAATACCAAAAGGCGCTTAACAGAATCAATTCACTCCTTTGATTCTCTTAGGTCAAGTGAGTAAGATATATTCTATAAGTGTCTTAAATCAGGTTGAAATATATGAGTACTACGACGGTTAAAACTGCCACTCCAGCTCTTGATAAAATCATGCTTATCATAGATTTTATCGCCCATAACGGTCCGCAGACGTTCAGTACCATCTACCAAAGTCTGGCTTTACCCAAAAGCTCGACCTCGACACTTTTAAACAGCATGCTTGCGCATAAGTTGCTGCGGCAGGATCATGATAAATTCGATCTTGGCCTTAGGCTTTATGAAATCGGCAGTTATGCCTTTGCCCATTTTGATATAAAGGAATTTGCCCTGCCGGTTCTAAAGAAGCTTAGAGATGATACGGATCTGACATGTCATCTTGGTATCCTTGAAGGAACCAATCCTGTCTACTTACTTAAAATAGAAAGTTCTTATCCCGTAATCATCAACAGTTGGATCGGAAAAAGACTCTCATTTAACAGTTCTGCTTTAGGAAAAATATTCTTATCTTTTTCTCCCGAGCAAAAAACCCGGGAACTGCTTGCCCTGCAGCAGCCTTTACCTAAATTTACTCCGAATACCATAACCGACGATAAGCTTTTGTTTGAACAGATAAAAGAAATAAAAGACCGCGGTTATGCCATAGACGATGAAGAAGATGCCAAAGGGATATTTTGTCTTGCTGCCCCGATATTAAATCGCAAAGGTGAATTGCTTGCAGCAATCAGCATGTCAGGCGTATTAGCGCAGTATGACAAAATGCCTATGGAAAAATTTGTCGAACGTCTTAAAGAAGCAGCCGCAGCTATTAGTCTTAAAGCATCAGACTAAAACCCAACACACAAATCAAATTCTGATTTAAAGCGTGATCGTCACGTAACTTTTTTTATCTTTTATTTGACTATTTCAATATATAGAATTATTGTTCCATATATTGAAATAAAATCTTACATAAGGGGAGTTACTATGGAACGCGCTTTTGAAGGCATCATTCCACCGATTTCTTCTTTCTTTACTCCTGATTTTAAAATCGATAAAGAAAGCTATAAAAAGCAAATCGACTTTTTAATTGAGAACGGAGTAAACGGCATATTCTTTTTGGGCACGGGCGGGGAGTTTTCACAAATGTCCGCCGCGGAAAGAAAGGAAGTTGCCGAATTTGTCGTGCCGTACGTCAACAAACGCGTAAAAGTACTTATCGGTGTCGGATCAACCAACATGCGTGAAGCTGTCGACCTTGCAGTTCATGCCAAAGAATACGGTGCCGACGGAGTAGTTGCAATTAACCCTTATTATTGGAAAGTAAGTCGCGAAAAGCTTTTAAACTATTTTTCACAAATAGCAAAAAATATCGCCCCTCTGCCGCTTATCTTATACAACTTCCCGGGACTTACCGGGCAAGATCTTGATCCTGAATTCGTTAAAGAAGTCGTAGTTAATAACCAAAACGTCGTCGGCATTAAAGAAACCATCGACAGCATCGGACATATCACATCCATGATTAATACTGTCTGTGCAGTTAAACCCGACTTTGCCGTCTTCAACGGTTTTGACAATCACTTCCTTACCAATCTTATGGCAGGCGGTGCCGGCATGATTTCGGCAAGCGGCAACTTTGCCCCTTATTACTCAGTTGCTACTTATAAATATTTTAAAGAAGGCGATATTGCAAATGCCTGTAAAACTTTCGCCACATTGATGAAAATGCCCGATCTGTACGCACTGGACAATCCTTTTGTCAATGTCGTCAAGGAGGCAACCAAACTCTGTGCTTTAAAAGACATCAGCACCGTAGTGCTGCCGCCGTCTTTACCTTTGCCGGAGGAAAAGAAGGAACTTTTAAAAGAAAAACTCTTAAACATCGGACTTATCAAATAAATTCTGCTTTTAAACATTAACTCCGGAATTAAAGAAACTTCCTTTCATCGGGGAGTTTCTTTTTTTTCAAAAATTGCCTTTAAATAATATGCACAATACATAAAAGAAAGGCATAATTGTCCCCCGACGAAATTCGGAGAAATAAATGCAGCAAAGACTTCTAATCTTAAGCGTATGCTTAATCCAATTTTTTTGTCCCTTTATGGGAAACTCGCTTAATATCGCCGTTCCCGCGCTCTCCTCTGAATATGCAACATCTCCTGAAAACATCACATGGGTAATGAACGTTTACATGATTGCGACGGCATCTTTTTTACTGCCGGCAACCGCTCTTGCCAATTTTTTCGGTTATCGAAATCTTTATTTTTCAGGCTGTCTTTTAGCTTCAGCTGCAACTCTTGCTGTCCCTTTAAGCCCGACTTTCAGCATTCTGTTATTTGCTCGAGTCATGCAAGGAATTTGTCTTTCGATGGTATTTTGCAGCTCAATGGCGCTGCTTGTTGACAAAATCGACAAAGAAAAACGCGCAACTGCTATTGGTTTTGCAGTCGGAGCCGTTTACGCCGGGCTTTCATTATCTCCGCTCATTGCAGGAGTGATTGCAGATTCTTTAGGCTGGCGATCAATTTTCTTCGTCACGGTTATAGGCTTATTTACCGCAGGCATACTGGTTAGAAAGGTTTTAAAAGATCTGCCTAACTCCCGTCATTTCAATTTACCTAAAATGAGCTTGTGTTTTTTAGGCATAGCTTTAATTTTACTGTCTTTTTCCATTGCGTCTTATCATATCCCCGCCTTAATTCTTGTCATTTGCGGAATTGCTTTTTTAAGTGCTTATCTCGTCTTTGAAAGCAGATCAAGACATCCGGTATTCCCGATTGGTCTTGTGATAGGAAATAAGACTTTAACATTAGCATTAGGAGCTTCTGCCTTTAACTATATGTCAAATTTCAGCATCAGCCTGCTGCTTGCTCTTCATATGCAATTTATCCTTGGTTTTTCCGCATCGCATACCGGAGTGTTCCTGGTGATTCAGCCTGCCATAATGATGGTTCTGTCATCTTGTGCCGGCAAAATCGCCAAATATATGAACGCGCATACCTCAGGAAGTATCGGAATGATACTCATTTTCTCGGCACTAGTGCTCCTGCACTTCCTTCATCCTGAAAGCTCTCTTTACCATATGATAATTTGCCAAATTATCGCTGGTATTGGTTTCGGCTTATTCTCTGCCCCTAACACAACCATAGTCATGAGCTCGGTAAAGCGAGAGCAGCTTGCTTTAGCTTCCGCGCTGCAGGCTATTACAAGAACCGTAGGGATGGCCTGCTGCATGGCAATTCTTACCACAATACTAAACAGCTATATTGACACTCCTCATGGAACTAAACTCTATACTCATGAACTAAGCAATGCAATTTCGTTTTCTTTCATGATTTCAGCATTAATTGCTATCATCGGCTGCGCTTTCTGTTTTGCCGGATTAATTTACATCAAAAAGAAAAATAATGTTGTAATATGACTATATTTTAAAGGCCTAAATATCACGCTTCTTTCTTAATAAAACGATAAAAAACATATAAATAAAAAGGATAGTATGCCTAACATCACTTATATTCCGCTTCATGTGCATTCAGACTACTCGATTATGGACGGTCTTGAAAGCGTCGGCGCTATAGTAAAGCGTGCCGCTGCGCTTAAAATCCCCGCTCTTGCCATCACCGATATATCCAACATCTGCGGTTTCATCAAATTTTATACCGCCTGCAAAAGTGCCGGAATCAAGCCCATCATGGGAGCTGATATTGAAGTCGAAGAAGAAGTAAAACCTGGAGAAAAGGCCACATCCTTTAAATTAACGCTCCTTGCCATGGATCGGGTAGGTCAGCAAAACCTTTATGATATTTTGTCAGACGCATGGCTGCGATCAGATGCCGGAGCTTTTAACGCAAAAACATCGCTTGCCGACTTAAAAAAATACAGTGAAGGCATCATAATTCTTGACGGATTTCGCGGTGATATCGCCGCCATGGCGCAAAGAAAAGATTCCAAAGCTATAAGAGCCAGACTTAAATTCTATTTAGAAAACTTTAACGATCGTTTCTGCTTTGAAATAACTCGCACTAACCGTATCGGAGAAAGCGAATTTGAAAACTTTGCTTTAAATTTATGCGTTGAGTACAACATTGCTCCTGTAGCCACCAACGATACCGTTTTTCTTTTCGGTGAAGACAACGTCGGAAAAGACGGATTTTCCGATTATCAGATCCATGACGTCCGCGTCTCGATTCAGGCAGGCTGTCAACGCGGCAATAAAGAAATGGCACGCAAATACTCAAAAGAACAGTATTTAAAAACACCCGAGCAAATGGAAGCGTTGTTTGCCGATATTCCTGAAGCTTTACAGAACACGAGAAACATTGCCGAGCGCTGCAACATTGAAATTGAGCTCGACCACCCCCGCCTGCCACGTTACCCGACAGGTGATTTATCCCCGGCCGAATATTTAAGGAAAAAGGCGGCTGAAGGCCTTGAAGAGCGCCTTGAATTTCTTTATCCGGATGAAAAAGAAAGGAATGAAAAGCGTCAGACTTATGTTGATCGCTTAAATACCGAGCTTGACGTTATCATCAATATGGACTTCCCAGGATACTTCCTCATCGTTATGGAATTTATCCAATGGTCTAAAGAGCACGGCGTACCGGTTGGGCCAGGTCGCGGCTCTGGCGGCGGATCGCTTGTTGCCTACTCGCTTAAAATCACCGATTTTGATCCTTTACGCTTTGACTTACTCTTTGAGCGATTCCTAAACCCAGAGCGTATCTCCATGCCAGACTTTGACGTCGACTTCTGCCAGAGAAACCGTGAAAAAACCCTTGAACACGTAAAAAATCGCTACGGCAATAACGCAGTATCCCAAATCGCCACTTTCGGTACCATGGCACCAAAAGCCGCCATTAAAGATGCCGGACGCGCCTTGGGCATGGGCTACGGCGCCGTTGATTTTGTGGCAAAACAGCTGCCGACGCAGCCCGGACTTACCTTTAAAGCCGCGATGGGCATCGGTAAAGACGGCAAACCCTGCGATCCTTTAGCCCCTGATTTTGTAAATCTTTACCAAAAAGCATTGCAGGATGACGATAGGCAACGCGTTGAGCTTATCCATATTGCCCTGCGCCTTGAAGGCGTTATCCGTAATATCGGCAAACACGCAGCAGGCGTAGTTATTTCCCCTACCCGAACTGCAGAATTCTCGCCTTTAATGCTTGATTCTGACGGTAACTCAATTACTCAATTTGACAAAAAAGACGTTGAGCATGCGGGTCTTGTAAAATTCGACTTCTTGGGGCTTACCACGCTTACCATTATTGACGATGCTCTTACTATGATTAATGCTCGCAAAGCAAAACATCATGAGCCTCCCGTAAATATACACGCCGTACCGTATGAAGATCCTGAATCATTTGCGGTACTGCAGCAGTGCGAAACCACAGCTGTCTTCCAGCTTGAATCTGCCGGTATGCGCAAACTTATAGGACAAATGCAGCCTGACCGTTTCGACGACTTAATCGCTCTTGTAGCGCTATATCGCCCAGGACCTATCAAAAGCGGCATGGTCGATCACTTCGTGCAGCGTAAACATGGCAAGGAAGAAGTTGCTTATCCTTCCCCTGACTTTCAGGATCTTGACCTAAAACCAATCCTTGACTCAACTTACGGAGTTATCGTTTATCAAGAGCAAGTAATGCAAATTGCACAGGTTCTTGCCGGATACTCATTAGGCGGTGCTGATATTCTGCGCCGTGCTATGGGTAAGAAGAATCCTGCCGAAATGGCCGGCCAGCGCAGCGTTTTTAAAGAAGGCGCTGGCAAAAAAGGCAAAGACACCGATATCGCGATGAAGATTTTCGATCAGGTGGAAAAGTTTGCCGAATACGGTTTTAACAAGTCCCATTCAGCAGCTTACGCACTAGTCGCTTGGTGGACATTATGGCTAAAAACTCACTATCCGGCCGAATTCCTTGCCGCTATGATGACTGCTGACCGTCAGAGAGTCGAAAAACTGGTGTCATATATTGCAGAGTGCAATCGCTTAAAAATCAAAGTTAACCCGCCTGATGTAACCGAGGGCCTATTTAACTTTACGGTAAATGACGCCGGAGAAATTATTTACGGTATCGGTGCAGTCAAAGGCATCGGTGAAGATGTTGTAGAGGATATCATTAAAGAAAGGGCTCAAAAACCGTTTAAGGACTTCTTTGACTTTGTTAAGCGCGTCGGTCCCAAGCACTTAAACCGCAGAACCTTTGAAGCCTTGGTTGCAAGCGGTGCCCTTGATAAATTAGGGCCATCCCGTGCGCAAATGATGGCTTCTATTCCAACCGCCATGAAATATGCCGTACAGGAGAGTTCCGATGCTGCATCTGGCCAGCTTGATCTCTTTGCAGCAATAAGTGAAACTACAGCGCCTACTTTTGTTGCATGCCGCCCTTGGTCGGAAAAATATCGCCTTTATCTGGAAAAGAACGTATTAGGCCTTTATCTTTCAGGACATCCTATAAATATTTATATTGATGAGTTAACACGCAACTATCGCAGCACGATAAGCACACTGCGTCCCGGCACCGCCCAACGACCTAACCCCGTTACCTTCTACGGCATCGTGATTTCAAGCACCGAGCGTACATCTAAAAATGACGGCAGCAAATTCTATATTCTGATCTTGGATGACGGAACCTCTCAGCTTGAATTTTCACTGTACGGATCCGTGGCTGAGCAATACGGGGCGATTTTATATGAAAGAGCCAAGCTGCAAAAACAAAAAGCAATGCAGGAAACCGATCCGTCCAAAACCATCCCGTCACCTTTGGTTTTAATCGTAAGCGGCATGCTGTCGCTTACAGAGGACAATATCACGCGCCTTAGAGTTAGGGAAATCAAAACTCTTGAAAGCATCAGGCGTAAAAACGCCAAAAACTTAACCTTGCGCTTAAGTGAAGATCAACTTTCCAAGAATTTTAATGAATTAAGCTCGGCGCTACTTAATAACGTAATTGCCGTACAAAATAACAGCATGATGAATACTGCCCAGCGCTATCCAATAGGCCAAACAGAAAGCGATGAATGTAAAGGTTGTTCCTTTAACTTAATGCTCGGAAACACTCTGCTGCGCTTTACCAATAGCGTCAACCGTTACGATCCTAGTGACGATCTTCTGGATTCACTCAGAGAAATTGCGGGAAACAATGCAGTAAGCATCAGTTACTGATTTAGCGTTTGTATTAAATTTTGCTATAAATGCAAATAAGGCCGCTGAGGCAAAATTTCATGAAACATAGAGAAATTCGTAGTCTTAGGAACTCCCGCTCTATAGAGAGCCGGGAGGAGAAATTTTTGACTGCTTAAAGACCTATCTGCCTGACAGTAGCTGCAATGTGAGAGATATCCGACAATATTTTCACTTCAAAGATTGTTTTAATTTGCTGTTTTCAGTTAATTTTGATTATGCGTTCTGTCTGTACGTTATTAAGCTTCTTTAAAGTAATTCCTTCAATCGTAAAAAACTCAATCTTGTCAAAAACTCTAGCAGTTAACGAAAAAAAAGCTTTTTCAAAGGTGCTTGGAAAAAGTGAGGCAATGTTATAAGAATGAACGCAAAGAGTGGGATTATCAGGAGCAGTTCCGCAATTTTGCTCAGGATCGATGCATAATTTAGATAATCCCACCAAACCAAGACCCGAATCTTTTAACAATGATTCCCTAACCGTCCACAACAATGTAAAAAACTCTCTTTGATCCTTTTCAGAAAGCTTGAAAATATAGTTTTTTTCAGGATCGGTTAAAACCTTTTTACATAATCCCTGAAAATTTTTACGATCTTTAACGCATTCGATATCAAACCCCATTTCGGTGCTGCCGAAGGCTGCTCCGATATAATTTCCCGAGTGCGAGAAATTAAAAAATAAAGAAAGGTCCGGATCAAAATAAGGCTTACCGTGAGAACCGAAAGACAGCGAGGGAACTTCATCCAAAGCATAAAACGACTTTAAAGCAAGCCGCAGCAACACGCGGCTTGCTAAAAAAGTCATTTTCTTTTTAGATTGAAAATCTCGAGCAACATCATGATCGCTTTGAGGTAAGGAATCGACTGACGCAAGAAGACTGTCTAAAGTAGAAATGATTACTTGCACTTTACGTCTATTCCTTGTTTTCTTTGCCTACATTAGCAAAAATAGCGGCATCGTCCGTAGTCTCTTTTTTTAAAGAGAGATTTTGATTTTCATGAGATTCCATATCTTTTTCTGCTGTTAATTTCTTTTTCCGCTTAAAAAACTTCACGAAGACGGCAAACATAACGACATAAAGAATAATGGAGAAAACTACGGCAAAAATCGAATTATGCTGAATAAACAAATCAGTCTCAAGCCCGAGGCTAATAAGAATATCGGTACTTTTTACCAAAAAAGCGATTCCTGCAGCAAAAAGCGCATCACCGATTAACATGCTTACAATGCCAAGACGCATATGCCGGGGAATAAAGCAGGTGATAATGCCTAAAACAAAAAGGCAGGCGCCTGAATAGAAAAAGAAGCTTTCGGCTGCTAATATCATAAAAAACATGCCTTTTTTTGCTATGATAACTTTTATAAGTATAGCATTTAAAACAGTTAATTAGGACAAATCGATGTTAGTCTGGAATGCCGATCCGATTGCTTTTTCCATAGGTCCCGTTGTGATCCGTTACTACGGATTATTTTTTGCATCGGGCTTTATTATCGGTTATTTCATCATGCAGTTTCTGTTCAAAAGAGCAGGGTATAAGACTGAAGATTTAGATAAGCTTTTAACTTTTCTTTTCATCGGCACGATAATCGGTGCACGTTTAGGTCACTGCCTTATTTATGAGCCGCAGTTTTACTTATCCCATCCTCTTGAGATTTTAAAAATCTGGCACGGCGGTCTTGCAAGTCACGGCGGAACTTTGGGAGTTCTTTTAGCCATATACCTTTTTACCAAGAGTTGCAATTACCGTTTTTTAACCATCGCCGACATGCTGTGCATTCCCGTTGCCCTCGTCAGCACTTTCATTCGACTCGGCAACTTCATGAACTCGGAAATTTTAGGCAAGTACACCGACAGCCCCTTAGGCATCGTATTTGCCCGCATCGGTGACACTATGCCGCGCTATCCTGCACAGCTTTTTGAAGCTTTTGCCTACTTTATAATCTTTATAATTCTGACTCTTGCATATTTTTATGTTAAAAAGCGCGGACCGGGTTTCATCCTCGGGTTTTTATTCATATTAATATTCTCTGCCCGCTTTATCATAGAGCCATTTAAAGTTGAGCAAGCGGATTACACCACCGGAATCGCCCTAAATGTCGGGCAGCTTCTAAGTATTCCGTTTATTATTTTAGGAATAATCCTTATTATCTATTCACGACACAAGCGTCTAAATTAAGAAGGTAACAACATGTCCCTTGAAATCGTTATTCTTTCAGCAGGCAAAGGCAAACGCATGCATTCCGACTTGCCTAAAGTTTTACATAAAGTTGCCGGCAAAAGCATGCTTAGGCATGTAATCGACACCTCTTTAACTTTAGATCCGCTTAAAATCCATGTTGTAGTAGGACATGGCGGAGAAATTGTAAGACAGTCTCTGACCTCCTTACCGAAAGAGATTTTCTCAAAAATAAACATAGTCGAGCAAAAAGAGCAATTAGGTACCGGGCATGCCGTTAATACCGCCATGCCTTATGTGCAAAAAGATTCAATGGTCATCGTTCTTTACGGAGATACGCCGCTTACGCCAACAAACGATCTCAAAGCTTTGCTTAACGCTTGTCCGAAAAACGGCATGAGTCTTCTTACCGCTATCGCCGATAATCCTTTCGGATACGGACGCATCATAAGAAACAGCGACGGGCAAATTGAAAAAATCGTTGAAGAAAAAGACGCAAATGCTCAAGAAAAACTCATAAATGAAGTAAATACCGGCATGATGGCAGCCCCTGCCGCTGTTTTTAATGAGTATTTGCCAAAACTTAATAACGAGAATACCCAAGGTGAATATTATCTTACCGATTTAGTCGCACTCCTTCGCCGTGACAGTAAAGAGGTAAATCCGGTAAAAGCTCCTGACTTTTCAGTATTATGCGGCGTTAACAATAAGATCCAGCTTAGCTTTATCGAAAGACTCTATCAGGAACGAGCAGCAAAATCCCTGCTTGAAGAGGGCGTCACTCTTGCCGACCCGAAACGTTTTGACTTACGCGGCACTTTAATTCACGGCAAAGACGTTTTCATCGACATAAATGTCATTATTGAAGGCAGCGTAACCCTGGGAAACAACGTCAGCATCGGTGCAGGCTGCGTGTTAAAAGACGTATCAATCGGCGATAACAGTATTATTTCCCCTTATACCGTAATAGAAAAATCAGAGCTCAAGCGTCACACAACCATAGGACCTTTTGCAAGACTGCGCCCGGGCAACGTACTTGAAGACGAAGTACACGTCGGCAATTTCGTAGAGGTAAAAAATTCTCATATAGGTTTTGGAACTAAAGCAGGTCATTTAAGCTATTTAGGTGACAGCGACATCGGGACCGACGTCAATATCGGTGCCGGAACAATCACCTGCAATTATGACGGAGCCAACAAGCACCGTACCACCATTGAGGATGATGTGTTCGTCGGATCCGACACCCAGCTTGTAGCACCGGTTACCGTGCGCAAAGGAGCCACAATCGGCGCCGGAACCACCGTAACTAAGGAAGTTCCCGAAAAAGCTTTGGTCATTACGCGCGTAAGACCTATTTACTTTAAAAATTACCAGCGTCCTGTCAAAAACAAGAAATAATACAAAAAGGAAAAAACCATGTGCGGAATTGTTGCAGCCATAGCTCAAAGAGATATCGTAGATATTTTGCTTGAAGGTCTATCCCGTCTTGAATACCGCGGATATGACTCGGCAGGGCTTTGCGTCATTCATGATAATGATTTCAAGCGTGTCCGCGTCACTGGCAAAGTATCGTCATTAAAAGAAGCTGTAGGCAAAGAGTCTTTTGCAGGAACCTTAGGCATAGCTCATACCAGATGGGCAACCCACGGCCGTCCTTCGGTTGAAAACGCCCATCCGCATATAAGCGGTAACTTTGCTCTGGTGCATAACGGCATTATTGAAAACTTTAAAGAAATTAAAGCCAAACTTGAAAAAGAAGGTTTTGAGTTTAAATCTCAAACCGACACCGAAGTCTTAGCTCATTTGATTTCTTATTACGCTAAAACCGAATCCGACACCAAAAAGGCATTGCGTCTTGCTTTAAACGATGTCGAAGGAACCTATGGCATTGCACTTATCAATAAGCAGGAGCCCGATACTTTATATACCGCCCGGAAAGGCTCTCCTATCGTTATCGGATTAGGCTTCGGTGAAAACTTCGTCGCTTCGGACGTATTAGCGTTGCTGCCGGTCACGCAGCGCTTTATCTATCTTGACGATGATGAAATCGCCGTTTTAAAGCGCAAAGAACTTAAGATTTACGATAAGGACTTAAATTCCGTCACAAAACCCGTCAAAGAAAGCGAGCTTGACGTCTACTCGGTATCAAAAGGCCCGTACCGCCACTTCATGCAAAAAGAAATTTTTGAACAGCCTCGAGCCGTTGCCGATACGTTTGAGCGCCGCATTGAAGAAGATAACGTCAGTTTCGAGGCATTCCTCGGTACCGATGAAGACAGCTTTAAAGATATCGACAACATTCAGATTGTCGCTTGCGGAACCTCATATCATGCAGGACTTGTCGGAAGATTCTTCCTTGAGAATCTCGCTAAAGTCCATACCGAAGTGGAAATCGCTTCAGAATTCCGTTACCGCAACAGCGTGACTTTGCAAAACTCTCTTTTAGTAACATTATCCCAATCAGGAGAAACCGCCGATACTCTTGCCGCTTTAAGAAAAGCCAAGAATTCAGGATATAAAGGTTCACTTGCTATCTGCAACGTTCCGGGATCCTCACTTGTAAGAGAATCCGACTACGTATTTTTGACAAGAGCCGGAGCAGAAATCGGCGTTGCCTCAACCAAGGCTTTTACTACTCAGCTTATTGCACTTATTCTTCTTGCTATCCGCATCGGACGCGTAAAAGGAACTTTAACTAAAGAGCAGGCTGCAGAAATCATTAAAGAGATTAAGAAGATCCCTGATGAAATCAGCAGCGCACTTAAGACTGCCGCAACCGTTGAGAAACTTGCCGAAGAATTTGCCGGCAAACATCACTGCCTCTTCTTGGGCCGCGGAGAAATGTACCCTATAGCTCTTGAAGGCGCGTTAAAGCTTAAAGAAATAAGCTACATCCACGCAGAAGGCTATGCTGCAGGCGAATTAAAGCACGGACCGATTGCTCTTATCGACGCTTCAATGCCGGTTGTCGTAGTTGCTCCTGACAACGAGCTTATCGGCAAACTTAAGTCAAACATTGAAGAGGTAAAAGCCCGCGGCGGTATTTTATATATCTTCACGTCAGATAAAACTGCCATCAAAGAAGACGCTACCACCCGCGTCATCAAACTTAAAGTGTCAGGACAATATCTGCAAAGCGTGATTTACACCATACCGCTCCAACTGCTTGCGTACCATGTAGCACTAATTAACGGTACGGACGTTGATCAACCTCGCAATTTAGCGAAGTCCGTCACAGTTGAGTGATGAAAAAACTAAAAAAGCGCAGGTTCTTTCCTATTCTACGGTAGAATTATGCGCTTTTTCATAAATTTAACGTTAATAAGGTGTAATGAAAGAATCCCATATATCTTTAAGCGAAAAAATCACTTTCAGTTTAGGTGCCATGAGCAAAGACATCATTTATTGGTTCATAGGCGCTTATTTGATGCTGTACCTTACCGATTTTTACGGTATGTCGGCAGCATTTATCGGTTTTATTTTATTAATAGGCAAAATTGCCAACGCATTTCTCGATCCTTTTTTAGGATATGCGATAGATAACACCACTACACGCTTTAGTAAATTCAAGCCTTGGATCATCGTCGGCAGTCTGTTAACGGCAGTGACTGTCACATGTCTGTTTTATAAACCTAATCTTCAAGGATCCGATCTTGCTTTATACGGACTTGGCTTTTATTTTCTTACCATCATCGCCTATTCGCTGATGGACATCCCGTTTTGGTCGTTAATTCCTAATTTCGGTACGGTAGGTAAAGATCGCCTGATCATGACCGCGATCCCCCGCGCCATGACAGTAGTCGGCGGACAATTCATCCTTATTTTCGGACTGTTTTTAATCAGGAAACTTACGTTTAATTCACAGCATGACTTATCTGAAGGCTTTTTCATGCTGGCTGCAGGCTGTGCATTATTTTTCTTAATAACCCAGCTTGTAATGTGCTTTACCCTTAAAACGCGCCGCCAAAAATTTAAATACGCTAAATTCTCAATAAGTAAAGCCTTTGAACTTATAAGCAAAAACGATCAACTGCTTGCCACTATCTCTATTATGGTTTTGCAGCAAATCGCTATCGGTATCGTTAATAGTTCTCTTATTTTCTACTTCCTTCAAGAACATGTAATTACCGCCAAGCACTTCACTATCATTATGTCAGGCGGAGCGGTCATTCAATTTTTAACTTACATTCTGCTGCCTAAAATAATCGGCCTCATTTCCCGCAAAGCCGCATTTTATATATCCGGCATATTGATGCTATGCGGCTTTATTTCCATGATCTTCCTGTCGCTCACAACCGGAAACCCCATAATCCTCTGCATAAGTTTCTGCTTTGCCAACTGCGGCATGGCTCTTATGATTGGACTTACGACTTCCATGCTTGCCGACTGCGTGGATTACGGTGAATTTAAAAACGGCATTCGATCTGAGGCCTTAATTTTTTCACTGCAAACGTTCTCCGCCAAATTAGGTACCGGCATTGCCCTTTTCATGTCAGGTCTTTCGATATCTGCCGCAGCTTATATTCCCCGTGAAATAACTTTCGTTCATCAGGAATTCAGTTTCCGGCTTGCTCTTGTCATAGTCTGTCTGCTTATTTTGCTTTCTCTGTGGATCTACAGCCGCTACTACAAGCTAAACGGCATTCTATTTAAATCCATGTTGTCTACCCTTGAGAAGCTCAGGACGTCAGACGGGATGATTCACGATACTCAAAAGCTTATCCGTTATGCAATTGACGAAAGTAATGTGCTGCTAAAACTTAAGGGAGAAACCTTAGAGGAAGTTTTAAGTCCGCTTGTCTCATGTCTTGCCCGCAGCGGCATTATTTCTTCTATTTCAGAATTCAGATCCGAGCTTAATAGAAGACTAAAAGTCACGCCTTGCGGCATTGCTGAAGGAATTGCGATTCCCCACGCCCGCGGTGAATGCGTGAAACGACCTGCGATCGCCATTGCCGTTTTGGAAAAACCTCTTGATTTAGGATCTTTTGACGGTAAAAAATGTGATCTTATCTTCTTAATCGCCAGTCCTGATGACGGACAAACACATTTAAATCTCTTAGGCCGTTTGTCTTTGGTTTTAAACGAGCAAGGGTTTGCCGATTCGCTTCGCCACGCCGGAACCGCACGCGAAGTGGTTACGCGAATTGCCCGTTATGCTCAACATTTTGATTAATTATTTTATGTTGTTTAAAAAATTTATTGCCTTAGCTGCCATAGTATCTGTATCTTTTTGCACTCAAGCTGCAGAACAAAAGCTGCAGGTTTGTGCTACCACGCAAATGTACAGCGCTCTTGAAGCTCTTACTCCCAAAATTCCGGTTGAATTTGATGCTCATTACACTACCGCATCTAATATCTATACCGGAATTATCAATAACAAGTTAAAGTGCGATGTCATAATCAGTCCTGATGAAAGACTACCGATAAGTCTTATTCGTTTAAATAAGACCTCTCCTGCCTCATTTATTCCTTTTACCCGTGCTAAACTTATTTTGTGGTCCGCTAATCCGCGCTTATTTAACGGTAATATCTCTGCAATCTATACTAAAAAACTAAAGTCCCTGGCAATTCCTGATCCGAGACTTACTCCAGTCGGCTTTGCGGCAAAGCAAATCGTCGCTAACAAAGGATTTCCGACAGACTATCTTAAAGACAAGATCTTCTACCCCGAACACGAATACCAGGTCCACTCCATGGTTGCAAACCAAAATGTGGAAGCAGGATTTATCACACTACCCTTAATAAGCTCCAAAACCAAAATGGTAAACGGATCATACTGGATAGTCCCGCGCGAATATTATCCTGATATTTTCTACTACACTTTAATTATCGATGAATCGACAAAACGCAATGACGCTTTAGCCTTTACCCGCTTTTTAAGAGAAAATGATGAAGCGCAAACCTTGCTCGAAGCTTTCGGTTTCGGATCGTTAAATCCTACGGAAACGGGACAGATTGATTTACGTTTGCCGGGCTGGCAAAGCAAATAAAAAGTAAATTGACAACCGCTTAAATGTTAAAAACAGACATCATATTTCTTTGAGCCTTAACTATCATGTAGGGCTCATCTTTATATCAAAATTTCTTGGTATATTTAATATTTTGCTAAACCTACAAAGGGGGTGCGGACAAAAAGTTGGACATGATTTTCAGTTCATAATACCTAAAGATTGCCGATATTGCACCGGACTTTTATATCCCAAACTTGCCTTGATTCTATGCTCGTTATACCAATGAAGGTATTTATCAAGACTTAAGATAAAATCTTTTATTCCGGTTTTTGTCCAGGATTTTGTCCGCATCCCCTATTCTTAATGCAGAGAAAATAGCAAAGGAGTACTTAAATGGCGGAGACATTTAAAGAATTTGATTTAAATAATTTTGTAACTTCTGATGATGAATTAGTTTTTTTATTGAACGACGCTTTAGCATCAAATGATGCCGGTTATTTATTAGATGTTTTAGGAGTCTATGCCAAACGTAAAGGATTATCTGATGTGTCTAAAAAAAAGTACTGTTGATAGGGCTTATTTATATAAGGCTCTAAGCCACAAAGGCAATCCCGGCATTAAAACTCTTATGCAGATTTTAAATGCATTAGGTATCAGATTTACAGCATCTCTTGCCTCTGCGCCAAATACTTAACCTGTATAACTAAAGCCTACCGATATATAGGATGGTGATTTAAAACATCGCTTCGTTTTCGTTGTAAAAAACAATTGCTGTGAAATTATCCAATCTAAAGAGCACTATTAACATTAGGAGCTTTTTTATCAGATAAAAACCGTAGTGCAATCCAACAAAAAACCGACCCTACATTTACGCAAGATCGGTTTTAAATTTTCTTAACTATCTATTAATTAACTATCTATTACTTCATCAAATTCGGCAGGAACATAGTGATCTGCGGAATGAAAGTAATCAAAGTCAAAGTACCGATAATCAGGAAGATAAACGGAACGATGCCTTTTAACACGACTTCAAGCTTCGTATTGGAAATACGAGCCGCCACGAAGAGCGCCATGCCCAAAGGCGGAGTAATAAAGCCGATGGCAAGGTTTGCAACCATGATAAGACCGAAGTGAACCGGATCTAGACCTAAAGAAACGGCAACCGGTAAAAGGATCGGAGCCAAAATCAAAATTGCAGGGGTCTGATCCATGAAGCATCCGACGATAAGCAGCATGATGTTAATCAAAATTAACAAGACAATCTTGCTGTCGGTGATCTCAAGCAATGTTTGAGTTACAAGCTGCGGAACCTGCTCTACAGTTAAAATCTTGGAAAAACCGGTCGCGCATGCCAAAATCACCATAACGGTACCGGTCGTGCAGCATGAAGTGGCAATTGCTTTAAATAAACCTTTTGCATCAAGCTCGCGGTGAATGAAGGCACCGCAAATAAATGCATACAAAGCGGCGATTGCGGCAGCTTCGGTCGGGGTGAAAATACCGGCGTAAATACCGCCCAAAATGATGATCGGGTTAATTAAAGCCCATTTGGCTTCCCATACAGCATCCCACGCTTTTTTACCGGAGAACGGCTCACTGTGTCCCTTATATCCTTTTACTTTGCAGTAAATATAAGAGTAAAGCATCAAAGCGCCGCCGATTAATAAACCGGGAAGGAATCCGCCCATAAACAAAGAGGTAACGGAAGTTCCGGTAGAAACACCGTAAAGCACCATCGGAATTGACGGCGGAATAATTACGCCGATAGTTCCGGCTGTCGCGACCAAGGCCAAAACGAAAGAGCGCTTATAACCAAGCTCGATCATGGTAGGAATAACCATGGATCCTACGGCAGCCACGGTTGCAGGACCGGAGCCTGAAACTGCGGCAAAGAACATGCAGACTAAAACGGTAACGATTGCAAGACCGCCGGTGATGCGTCCGAAAAAGACGTTACAGACATTTAAAATTCTGCGGGATACGCCGCCGGCGCCCATCAAGTCGCCAGCCAAAATAAACAAAGGAACAGCCAGAATCGGGAAAGAATCGCAGCTAATTACCATCTGCTGAGAAAGAGCATTAAGGCTTAATGTCTCTCCGGTAAGTAAAGCCGCAAGAGTGGACAAGCCGATTGCAAGACCGACCGGCATATTTAAGATCAAAAAGATCGCAAGAGAAACTAAAAGAACTGTTGATGCCATCTTGCTACTCCCTACTGCTCAATCTCGGCATTAGGATCACCTTCGCCGTCTTTTAAATGCTTAATATGGTAAATAATTCCCTGAATCAGGCGAATGGATGCCAATCCGAAGCCTACAATCGGAGCTAAATACACAATCCACATAGGAATACGCATTGCAGGTGACAACTGTCCAATCATAAGCTGAGTCTGAACCATGCCCCAACCTAAATAAATTACGGCTATAGCAAAAACCAATGAAAGAACGTCACCTAAGATAACTATGTACGGACGAAGAATTTTAGGGAACAAAAATAAAAAGGCATCAATCTTAATATGACGCATGACTTTGGCACCATAGCTGATGCCGATAAAAACAAGCCACACGAACATATAACGTGCAAGTTCTTCTGACCAGCCTAAAGATGAATGGAAAATATAGCGCATGATAACCTGGAAGCTGAGTACGATACCGATAGCCGACATCAGGATCACGCAAATCCACATCTCTAATTTATTATTTAAAAAATCTAATATTTTCATCATAAAACCGCAGAATTTAGGGAACAGACTGAGGCTAAGTTAAAGCCTCCACGAACGTGGAGGCTTAAATAGAGGGATTAGTAGTCTTTATTCAAGACGCGGTCAACGTACTCAGGAGTATCCATCATGCTCTTGACCAAGTCATAAACACCGCCCTCTTTGGCTTTGTCAATCCACTGCTGGCGCTCAGCATCGGTAAGAGTAATGATTTCGCAGCCTGCGTCCTTGAACTTCTTCTCGGAAAGAGCGTCAAGTTCAATAGAACGCTCGCGCTGAACTTTAATGAAGGTTTCTACACCGTCGTTCATGGCCTTCTTCTGAGCATCGGACAAAGACTCCCAGCGTGCTTTATTCATAAGCAGGATCTGCGGGCTGTACTGATGACCGGTCAATGAAATATAGTGCTGAACTTCATAAAGCTTGTTGGCATCGATAATGGCAAGAGGGTTCTCCTGAGCATCGATAGTGCCCTGCTGCAAAGCCGGCAATACTTCAGCAAAGGCCATCGGGGTAGGATTTGCACCCCAGGCTTTCCACTGAGCCATCTGAATTTCAGATTCCTGTACACGAACCTTAGCACCTGCGACGTCAGCAGGAACCTTTACTGCAACTTTATTGTTGGTATAGTGACGGAAGCCGTTGCCTACCATGGTGAAATAATGAAGATTGCGGCTTTCTACTTTACCGTTAATGGTCTTGCCTATATCGCTGTTAAAGCAGCGGATTGCATCTTCAGCGGTAGCAAACAGGAACGGAGCGTCCCACAAATAAACGTCAGGAATAAATGAAGTTAAAGTTGAAGGCTGTGCCAAAACGATATCGATATCACCCATAATGGTGGACTCGATAGCAACACGATCATCACCTAACATATTGTCAGGGAAATGTTTGATTTGAATGGTACCGCCAGATTCTTTCTGTACCACGTCAATCATTGCTACAGCTGCGTCTTTTGCCGCCTGGTTGGTAGCGTTGGCAAAACGCATATTAATGACGTCATCTGCATAAGAGGCTGCGGCATTAGCCATTAAAGCGGCAGCTAAAGCTGCACCCAACATAGTTTTAACTTTCATGTTCATCTCCTTACTTTGGTAAAACCTGTCCTAAATTAAAGATTTGATTTAACAATAGCGGCAATTGATGCACCATCCAAACCGTAAAGTTTGAATAGTTCTGAAGAAGGCCCAGAGCGTCCGAAACTCTCCATGCCCATGGTTACGACTTTGCACGGCTTGTTACGGCATACGCACTCACAAACTGCACTGCCTAATCCGCCAACTTTCTGATGATCTTCAACCGTCACGATTAATCCGCATTCAGCAGCTTCCTTAACGGCATTTTCATCTAAAGGCTTAATAGAGTACATATCGTATACGCTTACCTTAATACCTTCTTTTTCAAGAATATCTGCTGCCTCAAGGGCGCTTTGCACTCTGTCGCCAGCCGCTAAAATCGCAGCTTTATTTCCTTTACGCAGACAATGCGATCCGCCGATTGTAAATTTAGTTCCAGCGTCATAAATTTCCTCTACCTTGTCACGGCCTACACGCATATAGCAAGGACCGACATGGTCAGCCATTGCAAAAACAAGAGCACGAGTGGCATAAGCGTCAGCCGGAGCCAAAACAACGGTCCCCGGGATTGTACGCATCAAAGCAATATCCTCAAGTGCCTGATGGGTGGCGCCATCTGCGCCGCATTCGATGCCGGCATGAGTTCCTACCACTTTGACATTAAGATGCGGATAACAAATACTGTTGCGAAATTGCTCGCCGGCACGCAGGCTTGCAAAAACGGCAAAAGTGCTGACAAAAGGGATAAGCCCGACAGTAGAAAGACCTGCCGCCACAGTCATCATATTCTGCTCGGCAATACCGCAGTCGATAAAAGCCTCAGGATGCTCTTTCTTGAAGACAGCACTGTAAGTGGCTGCAGCCAAATCAGCGTCAAGGGAGACGATATTGGGCTTTGATTTGTACAGCTCTACCAAAGCCTCACCGAATGCTTGTCGATTTGCTTTCATTTCTTATTAAACTCCCAACTCTGCCAATGCCTTGTCTAAATCTTCTCTGCTCGGTGCCTTACCGTGCCAACCTACCTGATTTTCCATGAAACTTACGCCTTTACCCTTTACGGTATTGGCAAGGATAAGAGTAGGTTTACCTTTTACTTCACGAGCAAGAGCAAGAGATTGCCTTACCTCATTAAGATTATTGCCGTCAATTTCAATTGTATTTAAACCAAAAGCATCAAAACGCGCTTTCAGATTGGCAAGATCCATAACCTCACTGTTAGGACCATCAATTTGCAAGCCGTTGTGATCAACGATTACGGTCAAGTTATCAAGCTTATAGTGGGCGGCAAACATCAAGGCTTCCCAGACCTGTCCCTCGTCAAGTTCTCCGTCACCCAATATGGCATAGACATGAAAATCTTCTTTTTTAAGCTTAGCGCCCATCGCAATACCGCAGGCTGCGGAAATGCCCTGACCTAAAGATCCGGTTGACATATCAACGCCGGGAGTTCCTTTCATATCGGGATGTCCCTGCAGGAAACTGTCTGTATGACGAAGCGACAGCAACTGCTCTTTGGTGATAAAGCCCTTAAGGCATAAAGCCGCGTACAAAATCGGACAGGCATGACCTTTACTTAAAACAACGCGATCACGCTTAGGATCTTTAGGATCTTTTTCATTAATATTTGCAGCCTCAAAATATAAAGCCGCCATAATTTCGCCTAAAGACAAAGAGCCGCCCGGATGTCCTGATCCGCCGGCAAATATAGCTTCCAATGCCAAGCCGCGTAATTTAGCGGCAATTTGCTGTAAATCAGCTTGCATACATACTCCGACATGAAAAACAATTACTGGACTATATAATTTGAGTATATTTGCGCAAACGTTTGACTACAGTGACAACTATCACAAATTGCGGACTTTTTTCAGAATAGATCCGCAATCAGCTATTCTTTAAAGAAAATTTTCCCCACACGAAGAACGCACGGTAAGCTTAGGCGCCAAAACAATCTTAAGCGGCTCTGAATGAGATTTGATCTCTTGAAGTAATAACTCTGCAGCTTTTCTGCCAAGCAACACTTTGCGCTGATGAACCGTAGTTAAAGGAACTTCTATCATACTGCCGATTTCCAGATCGTCATAACCTGCTACTTTCAGATCATGAGGTATATTAATACCGTGATCCTGACAATACTTAATCACGCCCAAAGCAACGGTATCATTAATGGCAAACAGAGAATCTATTTTTTTGCTTATAAGCATTTTTGCTTTTTTATAACCGTTTTCAAATGTCGCATCGGTATAAACGACATTGTCTTTATTAAACTCAATTGAATTTTCTTCAAGCACTCGTTTCAGTGCGTTCAAGCGATCAACCGTAGTTTGGGACTGCGCCTCCCCTAAAATGCAGCCGATGTTTCTGCTTCCGCACTTTATCATATGCCTAAACAGCATCAATGCGCCTTGATAATTGTCATTAACAACACTTGAAAACGCCGGGCCTATTTCCACATCTGCCGCAACGACTTTAATTCCGCTGTTTAGCAACGGAAAAAGATCTTCTTCTTTTGCCGTAACCGAAATTACCACTACCCCGTCAACCCTTTGACGCTGCAGCATTTTAATATTTTCTTTTTCTTCATGGCGATCGCGAGAAGAATTGCACAAAAGAACGCTGTAGCCAAGCGGTCTTAAATAATCACAAACGCCTTTAGCAATCGCAGCATAATATGGTGAAGTTATATCCGGCAGAATCAATCCTATCTGCCTGCTTTCCTTGGTAGCAAGCCAGCGGGCTTTTTCATTTGATTCATATCCGAGATCAACGCTCGTTTTGATGATCTTATCCCGTAATGCTTCAGATACGCCGTCTTTACCGTTTAACGCACGCGAAACGGTTGAAGGAGTAACCCCGCACTCTTTGGCGATATCAACAATACTAACCAAAATTTTTTACCGCAAATTGACGCAAAAAAATACACTTTTACCAGAACAACATTTTTAGTATACAAAAATTTTAATATTATTTGCGCAAAAAATTTTTTATATTTGAGTGAAAGTTGCTAAAACTTACTCAAAAAGAAATAGTCAGTGCATATAAATATCAAATCGGCAAGCACCGCCCTCTACCGAACCGATAGGCTTAATACCTTGAAAAACGATTGGTGCTGCCGTTTGCGGCCGCTTTAAAATAACTTTATGTCTTGCCATATTGATAAGAGCTAAGAGAGTACTTTCAATATCTTCATCAGCGCCGATAAGCGCTTTAAAAATCCGCATTTCTTTTTTTACTAAGGCACTTTTTTTGCGCTCGGGGAACATAGGATCGTAGTAAATAACATCAGGAATAATTTCCCCTTTATAATTGCGCGCCTCACCGCATGGCATCAAAGCAGGGATACCGTTTGGCAAAGATTTTAAGTAAGAAGAATTTTGTGCCCTGTTTAAAGCATCGCTTAACAGCAGCCAAATAAGCGGATTGCGTTCGAACATGCAAACATGGCATCCTGAGCACTGCAAAATAAAAGAGTCTCTGCCCATCCCCGCCGTTGCATCAAAAACGATCGGATGATTAAGACCGGACGTTACCGCCTTAGCCACATTTTCTTTATGTTTACCGCCGTGATTTATGCGATAGATAAGTTTATCGGATAAAAAATCAAAGCATAAAGGCTTTAGTTTAGGCTCAGAGTCCAAAGACAGAAAAACTTTATCGGCAATATGCAAAGTGACGTTCTCTGTAACTTGAAAGTTTTTTATCTCTTCAAGCTGCTTTTCAAGATCGTCACTTAAAACGATATGTGAATCAGGATAACGTTTAACCGTCAACATTTAACGCGAGCTCAAAACAGAACGCATATAGGTTATAGTTGCCTCAACGTCAGGGCAAACGCCGCGCCAAATTTCATAGCTTGCGGCAGCCTGCATAATCAGCATGCCAAGGCCGTCAAAAGCCGAGCTCACACCAAGACTTTGAGCCTTTTGCGTAAACACGGTCGAACCTTCTTTTGTGTAAGCAAGATCGTAAACAAACTCCGCTTTTTTGATAAAAGAATCGTCAAGAGGCGGCAGCTCCTTAAACAGACTTGAAGAGCTGGCATTAATAATTATCGAAAAATCACCGCAAAGCGAATCAAAACCTTTAGCTTCTACTTTATCGGAATTGACTTTCTGTGCTAAAGATAAAGCTTTGCTTGCCGTACGGTTTACCACCGTAATCTTTGCGGCTTCAGACTTAACTAAAGGATATAAAATTCCCTGTGCTGCTCCGCCTGCTCCGATTAACAGGACATCGGCCCCTTCAAGCTTTACTTGTAGTCTTTTAAGATCGGAAATAAAACCGACGCCGTCAGTGTTATCGCCTAAAACTCCGTCACTAGTGAATTTAACTGTATTAACGGCGCCTGCAGTTTTCGCTGCATCAGACAATTTATCAACGAAATTAAACGCATCGATTTTACAAGGAGCCGTAACATTAAATCCCTTACCGCCCGATGCTTTAAACGCTTCTGCCGCTTTAACAAAACCGCCGTCTTCTACCAAAACTCTGCCGTATTCAATATCTTCATTTAAAGTATTGGCAAAAAAGGTATGAATCAAGGGAGAAAGAGAGTGAGCAATCGGGTTGCCGAAAACTGCGTACTTATCTGACATAAAAAATCACCGTCATACCCCGCCTTTACGCAATAATTTTCCGGTTATCGCATCATGAATAGAGCTGGGACCTTTCAGACCCTGACAGGGTAAATCAAGAATATAATCAACTTTACCGCCGAAAACGGCATTAAGATCGGAAAGAGTCATAAGCGGAGGCTGCCCCGAAATATTAGCGCTGCTTGAAATTAAAGGGCCGCCGCTTAACTCACATAATCTTTGCAATGTCGAAAACGCGGTAAAGCGCAAAGCAATATTATCCCTGCCTCCGGTTACAAGCGATGACACGCTTTTTGCCGCAGGCACGATAAAAGTATGAGGACCGGGCCACATACTAAGCATAAAATCAATATTTCCGGAGCTGAGCTTTGAAAAGTCAATAAGGCTTTGCGCCATTTCAAAAGATGATACCGCGACGATAAGACCTTTTGCGCTTGAACGTTCTTTAACCTTTATTACTCTTTCAACCGCCCTATCATTTGAAGCAAGACAGCTTACTCCGTAAAGACCTTCGGTCGGGGCAATCACCACCCCGCCTTGTTTTAAAATCTCTGCTGCCTTTACGATCTTAGGATCGTCCACTTAAAGTTTTTCCTGCAATGCCGCGTCTTTAGCCATAACTTCCCGGGCTGCCTTTTCACGATCGGCTTTAACCAAAGCATCAAGCTCAGGATCGGTCAAAGCTAAAATCTGAGCTGCAAGATATGCGGCATTTTTAGCACCGGCTTTGCCTACTGCAACAGTAGCAACAGGGATTCCGCCAGGCATCATTACGGTTGAATATAAAGCATCAACCCCCTTTAAAGGACCGCCGTCAACCGGAATGCCTATAACAGGACGCGTAGTACGGGCAGCAACGGCTCCGGCTAAATGTGCGGCGAGACCTGCGGCACAAATATAAACGCCGCATCCGCGCTTTTCACTGTCCTGTACAAAAGAAGAAACAACATCAGGAGTACGATGGGCTGAAGCCACGCGAATTTCTACTTTAATGTTAAAGCTCTTTAAGATATCGATAGTATTCTGGACTAAAGGCAAATCAGAATCAGAACCCATCAAAATAGCTACGAAATGTTTTGACATCATTAACTCCATGAGAAGCTGCAATAAAAACGGGAGAATAATTTTAACATCTTATTCTAAAAACTTGAGCTATTGATTTTACTTAAGCAAGGCTCCCTGCTTGAATTCCTTGTGAGGAATGATTCTTTAACCTAATATACACTATAAGCTATTAAAATAGGCTCACGGAAAAATGATTGATTTAACTAAGCTGCCGCTTGCCGTAACTTCATTTGACGACTTTATTAGCCGGATAGATTGTCTCACAAGAGTTCAGAAGCAAGAACCCGCCGAAACCTGCAACAAGAGCAGTACTGTTGTTTAACAGTAGGTTCTTTATCCTTTAGGACGGTGAGAGCGTTAAATGCTGCAATAACAGATTAAACTACTTTTTCCTCAACAAAAAACTCATATTTTCGAGATCTGCGGGAAGAGCAAACCGGGTTGCCGCACTTTAAAACAATTCTTCCGTCTTTAATCTTTTTCTTAAACTTAAGCGGAAAACCGCAATGTATGCAGACGCTTTCAACAGGCTCTCCCGGCACGGAAAAACCGCACTCAGGATAATTTGAGCAACCGAAAAATCTTCTCCCGGTTTTACTGCTTCTTTCAATCAATTTGCCTTTTTTACAAACCGGACAAGTAATAAGCGTTTTTTCCGCTTCCGAATAAATAAAATTACAGTTTTCGTAATCAGAACAACCTATATACATTCCGTAACGGCCTTTTTTTACTTCCAAAGGTGATCCGCACTGAGGGCATGGAGCATCAAGTCTTAACAAAGTCATTACCGAATGCTTAAAATGCGAATACTGTACGAACTTACAGGAAGGGAAGTCTGAACAGCCTAAAAACTCACCATGAGAAGATTGGCGCAAAACTAAAGGCGATCCGCATTTAGGGCAAGGATCACCTACATCTAAACCGTCATCTGCTTTACATTGATCTTCAAGTTCTTTTTGCTTATCTTGCATTTTTTGACCTCAAAAAAGAGGTGCAATTGTAACTGAAAATCAAAAAAATACCTAATTTTCAACATGATCTGTTGAATGTAAGTTTTTTTAATTTGCCTGCCATGTAAAACAGCCTAAAAATGCGTAAAAATCTACTCCGTGGTAAAATTCTGCTTACGTATGTTTGCTTTAAATATTATTTAGCGAATTTAAAGATGCCGCTTTAAGGAGAAAAAATGGCCATCCGTGAAATAGTCACTTTTCCCGATGAAAGATTAAGACAAATTTGTGCTCCGGTAACGGAATTTGACGCAGCCTTAAAAGAACTTACCGACGATATGTTTGAAACCATGTATGACGATGAAGGCATCGGACTTGCCGCTCCGCAAATCGGTATCGAAAAGCGCATCGTCGTTATTGATATCCCGGAAGAAGACGGGAAACAGGGAAAGAATAAACTCGTGCTTATAAATCCCAAAATCACCGCCAAAGAAGGAGAAGTGGCCTCAGAAGAAGGATGCCTTTCAGTACCTGAATACCGTGCCGAAATAAAGCGGTATGAAAAGATCACTTTAGAATGTCAGGATCTTAACGGTCAAAAACAAATCTATGAGGCTGACGGTCTTCTTGCTATCTGCATGCAGCACGAACTTGACCACTTGGACGGAAAACTTTTCATTGATTACCTGTCAAGATTGAAAAGAGATCGTCTTCTGACCAAATACCGTAAGCTTAAAAAGGAGCAAGCCCGCGCTCATGAGTAAGATTATTTTTGCCGGAACTCCTGATTTTGCGGCAGTTCACCTTAAGGCACTAATTGATGCCGGAATAATTCCCTGCGCAGTTTACACTCAGCCCGACCGTCCTGCAGGGCGCGGACATAAGCTTACGCCGAGCCCGGTAAAAGAGCTTGCTCTTTTACACAATATTGAAGTCTTGACCCCTGAAAACTTTAAAAACAAAGAAGACGTAGATAAATTTTTAAGTTTTAATGCCGACCTGGCTATTGTCGTTGCTTACGGCGTGATTTTGCCCGATAGTATCGTTCACGGGCCGAAGCTTGGCTGCATCAATGTACACGGATCTCTTCTGCCTGCTTATCGCGGTGCCGCTCCGATTCAAAGAGCTCTTCTAGACGGCAACGATCGTACCGGCGTTACCATCATGAAGATCGTAAAAGAACTTGATGCAGGAGACATGCTTATCAAGGCTGAAATCCCGATTAGCGCTGACGACACGTCAGGATCACTTTTTGACAAACTGGCATCTTTAGGCGCCAAAACATTGGTAGATAATCTTCCTGACATTCTGGCAGAAAAAATAACGGCTAAAAAGCAGGATCCTTCTTTAGCAACTTATGCAAAAAAAATAACTAAAGAAGAAGCACGACTTAATTTTAACGACAGTGCCGAAAACTGCAATCTTAAGATCCGCGGACTTAATCCGTGGCCGATTGCCAACGCATCAATAGACAACATCGTGTTTAAAATTTTTAAAGCTAAAGTTTTAAACGACAACCAGGGTAAGGAACCCGGAACCATAATCTCTGTCGACAAAAAAGGGATTTCAGTTGCCTGCGCCGAGGGCGCCGTTTGTCTTGAAATCATACAGGCTCCAGGAAAAGGCCGCGTCAACGCTGCAGATTTTGCCCGCTCAAGAAGCGATATTTTTTCAGTAGGTAAGAAGTTTGAGTAAATTTTACAAACCGCGCAATAACGGTAAACAAGCCGTCATAGGTCAGGGGTCGCAAAGTCGAGCCGCCGCCGCAAAAATTCTTGCGGGCGTTGAAACCGGACTATCGCTTAGCGATTTGATGCCGCGTTTTACCGCCGAGCTTGATTTGCGCGATCGTGCTTTAGTAAGCGAAATAGTTCACGGAACTTTAAGACACAGAAGGCTTTTGAATCTAAGCCTGCATCCGCTTTTAGATCACAAGCTAAGTTCCAAATACCGTGAAGTAAATACTTTACTTTTAAGTGCTATTTATCAGATAGTTTTCATGCGTACTCCTCCGCATGCCGTTGTCGCGTCGACAGTCGGCGCTTGTGCTTTGTGCAAGTGCCAATCTTTTACCGGCATGGTAAATGCGGTATTAAGACGTTTTTTACGTGAAGGAGCCCACTTACAGCACAGTACCGAAGAGGCTATAGAATTTTCTTTTCCGGATTGGCTTTATAACAAAATTAAAAACGCCTATGGCGACAAAACCAAGGCCATTCTTAAAGCTTCCAACGAGCATGCACCGATGTGGCTGCGCGTTGAGAATTCAAAAATCGGAACTGATGATTATTTAGTTTTGCTTGAAAAGTGCGATATCTTTGCTGTAAGAACACCGTTTTGCAGTAGTGCCTTGCAGCTTGAAGAGCCGGTAATCACGGAAAAACTTCCGTTATTCAAGCGCGGACGGGTAAGCGTTCAGGATTTAGCTGCCCAGCTTGCAGCACCGCTTCTTGATCTAAAGCCGCAGATGCGGGTGCTTGACACCTGTTCGGCTCCCGGCGGTAAAAGCGCGCACATCCTTGATTTGGAGCCTACTGTAGAATTAACCGCTCTTGATAGCGATGAAAAACGGCTTGCAAGTGCAAAAGAAAACCTTGCGCGCCTGCAGCGCAATGCTGTTTTCAAGATGCTTGATGCTCAAGATCTATCCTCGCTTGAAGGTGAGTTTGACCGTATTCTCGTCGACGCTCCATGCTCAGGAACCGGAGTCATAAGACGTCACCCTGACATAAAATGGTTAAGACGTGAAGGAGATATCGCTAATTTAACCGCGATTCAAGCTAAAATTTTAGACAGTGCTTTTTCCAAACTTAAAAAAGGCGGTATTTTGCTTTATACCACTTGCTCGATTTTACCTGAGGAAAACTCCGAACAAATTGAAGCCTTTTTATCGCGCCATGCCGATGCCAAATTGTTGCCGTTTAATATTTTCGGTCAGTCTGGCGGCACTTTTCAACACTTGCCGGGAGATGATGACGCGGACGGATTTTTCTATGCAAGGATGATTAAAAACTCATGAGAATCATCATTATCGGGGCAACAACTGCGGGTATCGGACTTGCCGAATATCTGGTCGGAAGCGGACATGCCGTAACATTAATTGATACGCCGTCAGAAGAATTATCGCAAATCGGCAATCGCCTGGACTTAAGAGTCGTCCAGGGAATGCCTTCGCGTCCTTCCGTGCTGCGCAGCGCCGGAGCAGAAAATACCGAATTGCTTGTTGCTACCTCCAATATTGATGAAATTAATATGGCCGCCTGTTCTATTGCGGGCGCCTTATTTCAAATCCCGCGTAAAATCGCCCGCATCAGGACACCTGATTACCTGACTGAAGCTGATGAGATTTTCGGACCGCACGCAATTCCTATCGACCACATTATTGCACCTGAACATCTTATCGCCGACTTCATCATGGATCTAATCGATTTGCCGGGAGCTTTATCGGTTTCAAACTATTGTGCAGGACGGCTTGTTATCGCTGCTGCCAAATGTTCAAGAGGCGGAAAACTTCTGGGACAAAAGGTTTCAAAACTTGAGGATTTCGGGGCAAAAGTCAGTGTTTTAGCACTTTACCGCAATGAACAACCGGTAAAAGATTTTCTCAATGCCGAATTATGCGAAAGCGATGAAATTTATTTTTGCTGCGAAAAGTCCCGCTCTCTTAGCGTATTAGGCGGTATTCTTCCTATCGATCAATGCGTAAAAACCATAACCATTGCGGGCGGATCGCATATTTCAGACGAGCTTGCGCGCAGGCTTTCCCGCCGCTTTAGAGTAAAACTAATCGAATCGGATCCGCAAAGAGCCAAACGCGTAGCCGACAGTCTTCAAGATACTGAAGTTGAAATTTTCTGTTCCAACCCGAGCGACATCAACTTTATTCTGGAAGAACATATTTACGATTCAGATTATTTTATTGCCGCGACCAATGATGATGAAACCAACATTATTTCATCATTTATGATAAAACGGACCAATCACGCCAAAACTTTCACCATCATCCGCAACGAAAGCTATTTAACTTTAGCTTCATCTCGCGAAATTGACACCATTGTGTCCCCTAAAGATGCGACGATTTCCGAACTTTTATCCAATATCCGCCAAGACGGTTTGGAAAAAACTTATCTGTTCCGCCACGGTTTGGCAGAAGGCGTTGAACTTGCAATCCGCGGCTCACGCCTAAGCTCAAGAGTCATCGGTAAAAAAATCGACGACATCAATTTGCCCAAAGGAGTAACCTTAGGTCTTATCACCCGCGGCAATAAAGTATTGAAAATTGATAAAGATCTGCGTTTTGAGGACGGCGATCATCTTATCGCCTTCCTTACCGATCATAAGCAGCTGCGCCATTTAACCAAGCTGTTCAGACCTCGTTCATTCTGGATCCCGTCATGGTAGTAAATATCCGCATCATCGCTAAAATGTTAAGCCCGGCCGTTACCGGATTCGGGGTAATTGCTCTTATTCCTGCCATATATGCGTTAATTTCAGGGACACCCGGAGCCTTCAGCTTTATTTCCGTTACCATCTTAGCCGTAGCTATCGGAAACATCCTTAGAATTATCGGCAAAAACTCACCTAACCTCATAGCTCTAAGAGAGTTGTTTTTATTTACTTTTCTCTTATGGAGCATTTTAGCGCTCATCGCATCTCTTCCTTTTTTTATTCAGCTTGAGGACATTGACTTTTTAGCGGGTCTTTTTGAGTCAGTTTCATCTCTATCAACCACCGGTGCTACCGTTATAAATAATCTTGATGTGCGTCCGCCTTCTATATTGCTATGGCGATCAATACTGCAGTATTTAGGAGGAATAGGATTCGTAGTAATCGGCATTGCGGTACTGCCGACTCTTGCCTTGGGCGGTATGAATCTGTTTAAAACCGAATCAATTGACGGAAGAACAAAGCTGACTCCGCACATAAAAACCATGGCTTTTGCTTTATTGATGTTCTATATCGTGCTGCTCATACTGTGTACCGGATGCTACATCTTCTTCGGTCTTGATATTTTCCTGGCAATTAACGCCGCCATGTGCACGGTAGCAACCGGTGGAATGATGCCGATTGACGCATCAATGAACGGTCTTCCCGCCGGTGTTCATTACAGTGCTATTGTCTTTATGTTCATCTGCTCCTGTCCGTTTCTTATAATCCTCGCTTCTTTTACCGAAAGCCGATCATTATTTTTTAAAGACGAGCAGATAAGAGGTCTGTTTCTCATTATCGTATTTTTCTCTGCTGCGGTAATTTTATCTTTGATTTTCTATAACGGATATGATGTCGAACGAGCGATACGCATCGGTCTTTTTAACGTAACGTCAATTATTTCCAGTACCGGATTTTCTCTTGAAGATTTCTCTAAATGGAACTCTTTTGCCAGTGTTATCTTCCTTAGTATTTTTGCTATAGGCGGTTGCTCCGGATCAACATCCGGCGGCATAAAAATTTTCCGTATTCAGGTCTGCTACCGTATGCTCAAATGCAATATGTTAAGAAGCCTGCACCCGCACGGCGTGATCTTTCCAAGATTCAACGGTACTGAAATCAACTCCATGACCTCGTTTTCAGTAGTAAGTTTTCTTGTTGCATATATTCTCGTCACTTTCTGTTCCACACTGGCCGCTACCTTAATGGGACTTCCTATCACCGATGCTTTTACCGCAACTCTCACCTGCCTTTCAAACATCGGTCCGACCATGGGTGACGTAGTACTGCCTAATTCCGCCAACTTCGCATCCGTATCAGGCCCGCTGCATCTGCTGTTCTCTATCGACATGCTGCTTGGCCGTCTTGAGATCATTCCGGTGCTTTTATGCTTTACCCGTTTCTTCTGGCGCAAATAATCACAAGAGAAATTTCTTATTTATCTAAAAGGATCAGCGGCTAATACCCCGTTTTTTAGGACGGAAATCTTCGCAAGGAAAAGCTCAGTTTTTAATCCGGCGTTTTCTGCCGGTTAATATATTTTCGGATCCGGGATATGGGAGCACACCGCATGAGGAAGTAAAAAAGATAGCAAACGGAATGCAATTTCCCGCAGTTTAGATCTAACAGTCGGCTTATTACGCTTACGAATGAGCTCGGCAGCAGAAACATACCGAAGCTTACAGCGGTAGCCGTATTGTTGTTTAGCGGTAGGCTCTTCGACCTTTAGACTGGGGAATAATGTCAATTAGGTGACAACCGACAGTCATCACCTAACTAATTAAATGTACAGAACAAAATCCACGCAAATCACTATTATCCAAGCTACATTATGGCAAAAACAGCCGATAAGCGTATGCTTTAGTTCTTTAGCCACAAGAAGCGGATCTTTAACGTGATTTATTGCGCGAAATGCCGATAAAAACAAAGGAATAAGCCCGACAAGCAAAATTGCGCACTCCCATGCCCGATGCGACAAACAGCAGGCTGTAAGAGAAAAAATCACAGTAATGATAAACAGGAAAGCGTGATAAAAACCGGCCATTTTCCGGCCCAAGCGAACGGCTATCGTCTTCTTGCCGTTAAGAAAATCCTCATCAATATCACGCATATTGGCAACATGTAAAACCATTACGGAAGATGCGCCTACGCTTATGCATAATAAAATCGTATCAGGATATACGGCCACGCCCAAATCGCTGGCGTTGCTTAACATGATCTGCGGACCTACAACGGCAAGAATGCCGAAGAAAATAAATACCGACAGATCACCAAGACCTTTATATCCGTATGCCATACCTACGGTATACAAAAGAGCGGCAACAATAGATACGGCGCCTAAAAACAGGAACCAGGCAAGAGCGTTTATATTGTTGAAAAAAGACATCCCGACTGCTACGGCACCGACAATAACGGCAAGCAGAATCGCAACTCCAATCCCTTTTCTTAATTGCGTAAGCGACAGTCCTCCCGACATTACCGCACGAATCGGTCCGACTCGCGCCGCACCGTCTGCCCCCTTGCAGGCATCTCCGTAGTCGTTGGCAAGATTAGAGACAATCTGCAGCAATACTCCGGTGAGAATAATCAAAAGCATCAGGACAATCGTATAAAAAGAGATCTCCCCGTAATACAAACCTAAAAAGCACCCGACCGCGCAATTGCTTGCCGCAAGCAGTAAAGTTTTCGGTCTAATTTCATTAACCCACAAATCAAACATAAAACAAGCTCTTTATCGGAAAGGGAAAAACTAATGTAAACAAATCGTTGTGTATTTTAACCGAGAAGCGAAGAAAAAGAGTAAAAGCCTAAGGTATAATCTAAGCGCTTTTTGAATCATGTGAAAATTTGAATAGAAAAATAAAATATTCGGAGCTTTTATGTTATTTGACGATCCCGCTTTGCGTCAGTTAAAACAAAAATTCAATCAGGAAAAAATTCGTAAAGAAGGTACGGTAAGAGCAACTGATCGCGGTTTCGGCTTCCTTGAGGCCTCAGATAAAGAATCTTATTTCATAACCCCCAACAATATGCGCAGCATCATGCACGGCGATCGCATAAGCGCCGTAATTGAAAGCGATGACAAGGGCAAACAGCAGGCCGTTCCTGAAAAATTAGTTGTTCCTGTTTTATCCCGTTTCGTCGGCAGAGTTAGACTTAATAAAAACAAAATTCAGGTTATTCCCGATCTCCCTAACGTATCTTTGCCCGTTTTTACGGTTGATAAACGTCAAGATCAGAGCATAGCTTTAAAAAACGGCGATTGGGTTATCTGCAACTTAGTAAAACATGCTTTAAAGGACGGCAATTTTAAAGCCGAGCTTATAGAGCGCATTACTGACGCAAAAGATCCGAAAGTTCCTTGGACTGTTGTATTGCGCGGGCTTGATTTGCCGCTTGAGCCGCCGTCGTTCCATGAGTTTACCAACCACGAAGCGGATCTTTTACGTGAAGATATGTCCGCAATTCCTTTTGTCACTATCGACAGTGCCAAAACTAAAGATATGGACGACGCTTTATATATAGAAAAAAACAGTGACAACTCATTTAAGCTTTATGTAGCCATTGCCGATCCTACAGCTTATATAGGAGAGGATTCACCCTTAAACAAAAGCGCCGCTTCCCGTGCTTTTTCCATTTACCTGCCGGGACGCGATATTCCGATGCTGCCTCGCGAATTGTCAGATGATCTTTGCTCATTGAAAGAAAATGAGGAACGCCAGGCTCTGGTCGGTATTATTCCTATTTTATCCGACGGTACCGTTGATTCTCTTAATACCGAATTTAAGCTCGCCCGCATCAAATCTCACGGCAAATTGGTTTATAACTACGTATCCGATTTTCTGGAAAAAGGCGCAAGCGATAATTTTGTTCCGACTGATGAAATCAAGGATATCCTTAATAAATTAGTCGAATTTGCCAAATTACGCGACAACTACCGCTCAACTCATGCCGCTTCTTTTAAAAACCGTCCCGATTATGACTTTGTTTTAACAGAAGACGGGGCTCTTGATCATATTGAAGTAAATTACCGCCGCATTGCCAATCAAATTGTTGAAGAAGCGATGATTAGCGCCAATATCGCTGCCGGTGATATTCTGGCGGCCAAATTCAATGCCGGCGTTTTTAACAGTCATAAAGGTTTTGACTTAAGTGCCGCAAATGAGATCTTGTCCTTACTTGAAAGTGAAGGCTTTAAAGGTGCTGATGCGGAAAATCTTAAAGATATGCAAGAATTCAGCGCCATTCGGCGTTATGCAAACGCAATGGATTCAGGTTACCTTGATGCCAGGATCCGTAAATTGCAGGATTATTCCCAAATAAGTATTACACCAGCTCCGCATTTTGCTTTAGGAGTGAACAATTACGCCACCTGGACATCACCTATCCGCAAGTACGGCGATATGGTCAACCATCGCTTGCTTAAGGCGCTGATTTTGCACTCTGATCATCCGACGCTGCCTGATGATGCAACGCTTCAGACAATGAATCAGGCCCGCCGCATCAATCGTATGGCAGAGCGCGACGTTAAAGATTGGCTGTATGTCGATTATCTTGAAGGAGATATCGCTAAAAAAACCGAATTTACCGGAGAAATTTTTGACATTGTCCGCGGAGGTTTGCGCGTCTCGCTTAAAGAAAACGGCGCCATGATTTTTATTCCTGCTTCCTTAATTGCCGACAACAAAAACGATGTCGATTTTGACGGACAAAACGGCATTATTTTTGTAGGCGGCAAACCTACCTGGCGTCTTAGCGATGAAATAAAAGTCAGAATTCTTTCCGTCAATAAAGAAACCCGCTCTATTGTCGGAGCTCCTACCGTAGGTCTCCCGGGTGTCGTTCTGCCTAATCCAGATGATCAGAGAAATAAACGCTAAAACATGAATTATCAAAACCATTCTTATAAAGAGAACCTCCTTATCATGGGAGGTCATCTGGCAGACGATCTTTGCCAAGGTTCACTGCCTGCCATTTTGGCTTTTATGTATCAGGAAGGTAAATTATCCTCATATGCCGACGTTGCCTTTCTTATTATGGCAACTACCATCGTAAACGCGATAGCTCAGCCGCTTACGGGTTATCTTTCCGATAAAAAACCGCGTCCGTACCTTATGTGCCTGGGCATGCTCATCGCAGCATTGGGCGTTGCCTTTATAGGCTTTATTGATAATTACTTGCTATTATGCGCCGCAGTAGCGGTAAACGGTATCGGCGTCGCCACCTTCCATCCGTCCGCCGGTAAACTTGCCAACATTTTTGCCGGTAAAAAAGTCGGACGAGGAATGAGTATTTTTTCAGTAGGAGGAAATATCGGTTACGCAATCGGCCCTTTGTACTTTACTGCCGGATATATGCTGTTCGGCCTTAAAGCTACGATTTTGATTTTAATCCCGGCTTTAATCATGGCTTTTATCTTCATTAGGCGCAATCGTAAATATCTTATTTACTCAAAGAGAACCGAAGCAAGAACGAGACGCCGCCTGAATGACGCAGCCGTCAAAGACAATTATTTCGGCACTTTCCTTTTAGTCCTGCTGGTCTTTGCCCGTTCTGCCGCTATGTTCAGCTTAACGACATTTTTACCTTTGTATTTCATGCACGAACTTGGTCAAAAAGAAGAAGTATCAACTCTTGCCAACACCATTGTTGCAGGAGCCGGTGCAATTGCAACTTTAATCGGAGGCCCGATGGCTGATCGCTTCGGCTTTACTCAATGGGTACGCTTTACTTCAGTAGTATGCGTTCCTTTTGGAGTATTGTTTATTTTGACCCATAATCCGCTGTTGTCAGTTGCCGCTTTAATTCCGCTTGCACTCTTTTATTATGCGGCCATGTCCCCGATTGTTGTTATCGGACAAAAAATGCTGCCCCAGCACGTCGGTATGGCGACCGGCATTACGATAGGTCTCGGCATCAGCTTCGGCGGAATCATCGCCCCGGTTCTTGGAAATCTGGGAGACAAATTCGGACTTGATGCTACGATGCTTGCGGTAGTGTGCTTAACCGGACTTTCCGCACTGTTATCTTTCGTCGTGCCGATTGTTAATAGACCGGTTAAAGAAAAAATTACAGCGTAAAATTTTTCTTTTTTAAGAAAAATTGAGCTTTATCGTCAAATAAGCGTATAATTATTATACGCTTATATAAAATATTTATTAACAAACATTACAACAATACGGAGATCTTTATGGCAGAACGCGCCAAAGCTAAAAAAGAGGACGGAGCCAACAGTTTAGTCGCAAATCTCACTACTGATGCCAAACGTCAAAAAGCCCTTGAAATGGCTATGGAACAAATCGAGAAGCAATTCGGAAAAGGTGCCATCATGCGCCTTGGCCAAAGTGAAATCGACGACATTGAAGCTATTTCAACCGGCTCCTTATCCTTGGATATCGCTTTAGGCATCGGTGGTCTGCCGATGGGACGAATCATCGAGATTTACGGTCCGGAATCCTCAGGAAAAACCACTTTAACCTTAGAACTTATCGCCCAAGCTCAAAAGAAAGGAAAAATCTGTGCTTTTATCGACGCAGAGCACGCTCTTGACCCCGTCTATGCCAAAAAACTCGGAGTACAGGTTGAAAACGTCTTTATTTCCCAACCCGATACCGGTGAGCAGGCTCTTGAAATCTGCGAAACTCTCGTAAGATCGGGAGGAATCGATCTTGTAGTCATCGACTCGGTCGCCGCGCTGGTACCTAAAGCCGAAATTGAAGGAGACATGGGAGATAACCACGTCGGACTGCAGGCCCGTCTTATGTCGCAAGCCTTGCGCAAGCTCACCGGCATTATCAAGCAGGCAAACTGCATGGTCGTGTTCATTAACCAGCTGCGTATGAAGATTGGCGTGATGTTCGGCAATCCTGAAACCACCACCGGCGGTAACGCACTTAAATATTATGCCTCCGTCCGCCTGGATATCCGCAAAGGATCTCCGATAAAAGACAAAGAAGAAGTCATCGGTAACGAAACCAAAGTTAAAGTAGTTAAAAACAAAGTCGCACCTCCGTTTAAACAGGCAAACTTCCAAATTCTCTTTAATTACGGTATTGCCAAAAACGGTGAGCTCATCGATTTGGGCGTTCAGGCCCGTATTGTCGAGAAAACCGGTGCCTGGTTCAGCTACAACGGCAATAAAATCGGTCAAGGTAAAGTCAATGCTATGCGCTTTTTAGATGAGCATCCTGAAGTTGCCGATGAAATTGAAGCTAAGATCCGTGAATACTTTAAGAACGTTAACGATTACTCGGCCACGGCAGATCTCGGAGCTGCGGAAGCAGAAAAATCTCCTGTCGATTCATTGCCCGACATTGATGACTCCGATCTCATCACCGAAATACCTGATGATCTTTAATGTTTAACAAAAAAATTGCAAAAAGTGAAGACGCAGCTCTGGCGCTAAACGCTGCGCTGCGTCTTTTAACCCGCCGTGAATATTCTCTTTACGAATTAAAAGTAAAACTTTTACCCCGTTTTACGCATGATGCCGTAAACACTGCCCTGACAAAATGCATCAATGAAGGATGGCAGAGCGAAAAACGCTGTGCTCAGATGCTGCTGCGTCATTGCGTCTTTTCGTATTACGGCCCGCTGAAGCTAAGCCTCCTTGCCAGGCAAAAGCACATCGACCTTTGTTATATAGAACATGCAGTAGAAGATGAAGAAACGGACTGGGTGCAAACTGCTCTTGCAGCTTTACAAAAAAAATATTCAGCAGACGATCTTAGAGATCCCGAAAAAAAACAGAAAGCTCTGAGTTTTTTATACAGACGCGGTTTTACGCCGAACCAATGCATCGGAGCTTTAAAACTCTTTGGATCCGTACCGTCTGACAATGTATAATTGACGATTAATTCTTAATTTAGAAAGTCTTGGAATTATTTAATATGTACATGACTACCGATGAGATACGTTCTACGTACCTCGAATTCTTCCGTAAAAACGGTCATGAGGTAGTGCGATCAAGCTCTCTTGTACCGTATAACGATCCGACATTACTTTTTACCAATGCCGGCATGAACCAGTTCAAGGACATCTACTTAGGCAAGGAGACCCGTCCTTATCTGCGCGCCACCACTGCTCAAAAATGCGTACGCGCAGGCGGAAAGCAGAATGACTTAGATAACGTCGGTTATACTGCCCGCCACCATACATTTTTTGAGATGTTAGGTAACTTCAGCTTCGGCGATTATTTCAAAAAAGAGGCTATTTATTACGCATGGACTCTTTTGACCGAAGGCTTTAAATTGCCTAAAGAATCTTTAACCGTAACCGTCTATGCCGACGACAACGAAGCTTATGACATTTGGAAAAACGTTATCGGACTTCCTGCAGAAAAAATCATCCGCATCGGCGACAACAAGGGCGGAGCATTCAACTCAGACAATTTCTGGCAGATGGGTGATACCGGTCCGTGCGGTCCGTGCTCTGAAATTTTCTACGATCACGGTCCCGGCGTTTGGGGAGGACCTCCGGGATCTCCTGAGGAAGACGGTGATCGTTTCATCGAAATTTGGAACATCGTGTTCATGCAGTACAACCGTAAGGCCGACGGTACTTTTGAGAAATTAAAGAAACCGATGATCGACAATGGTCTTGGTCTCGAACGTATTGCCGCAGTTTTACAAGGTGTACATTCAAATTACGATATCGATTTGTTCCGTACCCTTATTGCCAAAACGGCTGAAATCTTAAATGTCAGCGATTTATCCGAAAAATCACTGCGCGTTATTTCAGATCATATCCGTTCCTGCTCATTCCTCATTGCCGACGGTGTCTTACCGTCAAATGAAGGCCGCGGCTACGTATTGCGCCGTATCATCCGCCGCGCAGTGCGTCACGGACGCCTTATGGGAGCAAAAGACGTTTTCTTCTATAAGCTTGTCGGCACTTTGTGCGAATTAATGGGTAAAGCCTACCCTGAACTTATCGAACAGCGTCAGCTCATCGAAAAAACTTTAAAGAAAGAAGAAGAGCAGTTCCTCAATACTTTAGACAGAGGCCTTGCCATGCTTGACTCCGAACTTGACAAGTTGGGAGCAAATAGAACTATTCCGGGCGAAGTGGTATTTAAACTTTATGATACCTACGGCTTCCCTGCCGATCTTACTCAAGACGTAGTTCGCGATCGCGGCTACATCGTTGATATGGACGGCTTTGAAAAGGAAATGACCAAGCAGCGTGAACGCGCCAAGTCAGCTTCAACTTTCGGTATCGACTATAACAAAGAGCTTAAGTTAAGCGACATCTCTATCTTTGACGGATATAATCATTTAAGCTGTGAAGGCAAGATTGTCTCTATGTTCAAAGGTTCCGAACCTATTGAATCCGCCTCAACTGATGAGGAAGTCATTATCGTTTTGGATAAGACTACTTTCTATGGAGAGATGGGCGGACAGATCGGTGACACCGGAACTTTAAGATGCGGACATAATCTCTTTATAGTCGAAAACACCAAACACGTCGGCAAAGCTATCATTCATGTAGGCCGTGTCGAGTTAGGACAGTTCTCGGTAGGTCAGACCGTAACTGCAGAAGTAGATGCGCAGCGCCGCAAGGACATTGCATCCCACCATAGCGCCACGCACTTACTGCATGCTGCATTACGTAAAGTATTAGGTGATCATGTCTTCCAAAAAGGTTCATCCGTAGGACCTGATCGTCTGCGCTTTGACTTCTCGCACCCGCATCCTTTATCCCTTGATGAAAGACAAGCGGTTAGCGCTTTAGTAAATAAGGCTATCCGCGAAAACTATCCGGTTACCACCGAAGTTATGGATTTAAATAAAGCCAAACTCTCAGGAGCCATGGCATTATTTGATGAAAAATACGAAGGTGAAGTCCGCGTTGTTTCAATGGGCGAAGTATCCAAAGAATTGTGCGGCGGTACCCACGTTGCACGTACCGGAGATCTCGGATACTTTATCATCATCAGTGACGAAAGTATTGCATCAGGTATTCGCCGTATCGAAGCTTTAACCGGCGAAGCTGCAATTGAATATCAGCAGCACTTGGCTCGTATGCTTGCCTACACCAGCACTATGCTGCAAACCGATAACTTCTCCGTTCTTGAGAAAGTAAAAGGTCTTATCAACAACACCAAATCCCTTGAGCATGAAAATATGCTGCTTAAGGAGAAGATCGTGCATATGGATGCCAAAGCTTTAGCTTATGATGCAGTTGAGATCAACGGCATCAAGATAGTTATAGCTAAAGTTGACTCTTACAATGCCCGTGAACTGCGTCTTGCTGTTGATGAGCTTAAAAACCATCTCAAGAGCTGCGCTATAGTTTTAGGTACTGTTGAAGGCGAAAAAGTAAGCCTGATTGCCGCTCTATCCAAAGACTTGACCTCTAAAGTTAAAGCAGGAGAGCTTGTTAACGTTGCGGCAAGCTGCGTTAACGGTAAAGGCGGCGGGCGTCCCGATATGGCTCAGGCCGGTGGCACCAAGCCTGAAGGTCTTGATGAAGCCCTCGAGAAAGCTCGCACTTTCCTTACGGAGAAACTTTAATCATGCTAGTTATATCCCGTAAAGAAGGAGAAAAAATCCGTATCGGACGGGATATAACCATTTCTATTTTAGATATTAAAAACGGCAGAGTCAGCATAGGTATATCCGCTCCTGCCGCTGTCCCTATAGAAAGAATGGCTGATGAGAAAAACCGTAAAGAAAAAGCTGTTTTAGTCGAGTCCGTTAAAGATAAGACAAAAAGTTCTTGACTTTAAGCTTTTAAGATTGCATACTACAGCACCAGCTGCGGAGAGATGACCGAGAGGCTGAAGGTACTCCCCTGCTAAGGGAGCATATGACTAAAAAGTCGTATCGAGGGTTCGAATCCCTTTCTCTCCGCCACGCAGCAATTTCACATCGTCTAATCCCATCTAATACTCAAATTATTTCAATCAACTATCTGTAAATTTTATCTAACACCATCTCATTTTATCTAATACAATCTTGACTTTTTTGATGGTCAGGATGATAGTCATAAATAGAATTTTAATTTAATGATAGACAAAATGCCCAAAATAGCCAAAACTCTTACCGATTTACAGGTTA
>NZ_GL830943.1 GCF_000188195.1 Succinatimonas hippei YIT 12066 | reverse complement strand
AAGTTTTAGCGATCCTTAAGATCATGGTTATGAAATACAATAATAAAAAATCGGCTGAGAGAGCCCAGCCGATCTAATTTAAGTTTCAGATTATCTGAGGTTATTGTTTTAATTATTCCTTACTTAATTTCAATATTGCCAACAGCCTTACGCTCAATCTTCTTAAGTTCTACTTGCAAAGTGCCATTGTCAAAAGAAGCTTCGATTCCATTAGGATCAACATCATCAATTGCTATTGAGCGGCTGAAAGTACCTGCCGATCTTTCACGAATCAAAAATCCGCTCTCTTCATCTTTAATATTTTGATGTGTATGATGCTCTGCTTTTATTGACAAAATGCCATTATCGTAGCGTAACTCAATGTCCTTCTTTTTAACACCGGGCATATCGGCATGCAATTCATACTTATCACCACAATCTTTCAAATCGACTTTAAAATCATCCTGCATTGCAGAAAGCGGACGAAACATATCATCAAAATCACTTAACGGGCGACTCATTAAGTCCCAAATAGTAGCAGGTGCATTTCTCTTTTGGTTGTTGTTCTTAGTATCAATCATATTATTCATCTTAAACTCCTTAGCGCTTATTTTGTTTTTCTTTATGGCGCTATCCTTACTTTCTACACCTCCATATATGCGGTCATTTTTTATTTTTTAAAGTAAAATGAATTTTCTTTTCAACTATAAAAATCATCTTTAATTTCTTATTTTTATCACTATGTAATGAATATTACGGTCTTTAATTAAGTACGTATTGTTGACATCCTCACCGGCCTAAATGCCGATGATTC
>NZ_GL830942.1 GCF_000188195.1 Succinatimonas hippei YIT 12066 | reverse complement strand
TTTTACCGGATCACTTTGCGCGAAATATCCAATCGGGACGATTGTAGAGGGCGAATACCACGGTAATTTAAGAGAAAAATCGCTTAACGGTTAAGTTCGGTTTTAAAAAATGCTTTTATCATCGCTTGAACTTTTAAAAAATAAAAATCTAGATAGAAAGCTTCTGATTTCGCATGGGTTCATACCTGATGAGGCTAGCGACAACCTTCTAACTAAAAGCTTCTATTCTGAATTTTCAGGTACCGGAATGTATCTTAAAGTTGAAGCTTTACTCAAGGAAAATACTCTTGTACCTTGCGTTATAGATATCGAAACCGGTGACCCGTATACTCTATATTTAACATCTAAAGCAAGCGGTGAGTTTGTAGGGAAAATCCGTTTTACGGTAAACGAAATATTTGCAGATATCATTAACAGTTGTTCCGTAAAAAGCCGTCTTTCTTTATGTCAAAGTCTTGAAGTGCTGTCTTTATGTGAAAAAAGATACGGAACCGTTCCTGAGTATCCGTGGGACGATTTGCAGGCTGCCGTTTTACGTAATGAAAAAACACGCAAATGGTACGGTTTGATTATTGCTGTTTCGACGGATAAATTGGTACTTAAAGTTAAGCCCGATCCGTCGTATAAAACTGAGATTTTACTTTTGCATCACACAAAAGAAGATGTTGCACGTTTAGTTGACGGCGTAAATTTCATACCGGCATGGCACATGAATAAAAAATCATGGTTAGCCTGCGTCTTGGATGGACGACATACAGTCGACGTTATTATGTCGCATGTTGATATTTCTTATAATCTGTCTGCAAAGAAGCACTAGTTAAAATAACCTCTGTGATGATGTCCGCGTCCGTGATGCCTTCCTTCGCGATAGTAGCCTCTTCCGTTAAATCTGTCTTGTTCCTTGTAATAAGGACAATCACTGCGGGAATAGCCGTTTGGACAAGTATATGAATATTGCTGATACCCGTCTGAAGAACTTAAGTCGCTTGCTGCGTAAGTGCCAAGTGGAATTAATACCATGCTTAAAGAGATAAGCAGTATTTTTATCTTGTTTTTCATTTAAAGACTCCTTATGTTTTTATATGAGTTTTTTCTAAGATGTTAATGGATAAAACTTAGTGTTTGCATAGTTATGCAAAGGTATAAAATGAAATTCACTTAATATAAAAAAGGCCGCGGAAAAAGCGGCCTTACGACAAAATAAGATAAATTAGATACGAACCGGTTTAATCCATTTATTAATTAATCCGAGAACAAAACCGACAATTGCAAATGGTATCCATCCTAAACCATAAGATTGGAGTGGAACCCAGTTGTTGATAATTTCATCAAGACCGCCCAAGGCGATTTTAGCAGTTTGCAGACCGTTATACAGTGCCATGATAAAGGTCAAACCGATGGTCCATGCATAAACGCAGCGGCGACGGCCGATGAACTTGTCGATAAAAATCAAAAATACTAATGCAACGCAAATCGGATAGATGAACATCAAAACCGGAATCGTTGATACGATAATGGTCTTAAGTCCGAAAAGACCGATTAAATACGAAACAATCGTAAAAATCACTACCCAGGTAATGTAATGGAATTTACCGGTAAGATCTTTGATGTAATAAGCACAGCAGCTGATAAGACCTATGCTGGTGGTAAGACAGGCCAGCAATACCATTGCCGATAACAGCATGGCACCGGCTTGTCCGAAGAAAATCTTGGCACTTTCCGCCAAAATAGGAGCACCCGTTTCCTGAATGCCGATTGCAGATACGCTTTCAGCGCCGATTTTGGCAATAAAAATGTATATAACGGCAAGCAAAGGAGCGGCAACAAAGCTCGATTTATATACTTCACGGGTTACTTCAGAAGGTGCTGAGAAACCTGTAGCCTGAACGGCTTTAATTACCAATGAAGCAAATACCAGTGCTGCGATGGCATCCAGAGTGTTATATCCGTCAAGAATTCCTTGAACAACAGCTTTAAACGGAGTGGCGTAAGGCGCTGCAGGAGTTTGCGGCATTCCTAACGGGGTGATAAATGACTGAACGATAAAAATAACAATAGTTAATACCAAGGCCGGAGTAAGGAATTTGCCGATACGATCTACAAGCTTTGACGGCGTAGCGGCAAGCCAGCCTGAAATAATAAAGAATATAGCCAAGAATATCGGCAGACCGATAGATGCGCTTTCATCAGAGAGGAACGGACGAATTGCGATTTCATAAGAAACGGTTCCGGTTCTCGGTACGGCAAAGCACGGTCCGATAGACATATAGCAGACTACAGTGTAGAAAACTGCAAAAGAAGGATGAATACGTCTTGCGACATGCTGCAGACTGAATTCACCTGAGTAACCGATTGCCATAACGGCTATAAGCGGGAGACCAACACCGGTGATACAGAAACCCAGTAAAGCCCACCAGACATTGTCACCTGCAGCTTGTCCCATTGATGCCGGGAAAATAAGGTTACCGGCGCCGAAGAAAAGTGCAAACAGCATCAGTCCTATCGGAATAAAACGATTTTTATTGGTTGGTTGCATAAAACACCTGTTGCTTATTTACGTATTATTCTGACAACGTTTGAAAACACATTATGTTTATGCGCCTTGCCTGATATTCAAAATATCGGTTTGGCGAAGTTGCCAGTTGTAAAGTGTATGCGTTAAAAAACGTGCGAATTATATTGATCGCACTTAAAACTATTTATTCTACATATTTATAGATACTATGGCTTAATAAAATTTAAATATGTTTAAAAAAGTAGATACTAAACGCAAAGAATTATGAAAAATTAACGTGATATTTTCTACTTTTCGTAAAAATACGCAAAGTATCAGTGATCAAGTGTAAAAAATTAGAAGAAAAATATACGCTTTCTTATTTGTAAGATTAAAATAATGAACTTCATCACTGAAACGGTAACTCAGATAAAGCATTTGTTTTATCTTTATTTAAGGGCATTAAAATTTTAACTATAAATAATTCAAAATCCCGAATCGTTTCTGCTTAAAACTGACGGTTATTGATAATAAAGAATAGCTTTTGCTTAACATAAATATGCTGTATGCCATGCCGTCGATAATATTAAAGAACTTGCAATACGCAGGAGAGATTCTACATGGAGCAGTTTAAGGCCAGAAATTTATCCATGTTAATGGATTTGTATTCAATGACTATGTCAAACGGATACTATCTTGAGAACACGGCAGACAATTTAGTTGCTTTTGACGTTTTTTACAGACGAAATCCTGACGGCGGCGGATTTGCTATTTTTGCCGGTCTTGAACAGGTTTTAGATTTTCTTGAAGATTTTCATTTTACTCAAGATGATATTGATTATTTCAAATCTTTAAATCTCTATAACGATGAGTTTTTAGATTCTCTTATAAATTACAGATTCCGCGGTACGATTATGGCTATGCCAGAAGGCAGTGTAATGTATCCCAAAGAGCCGGTTTTGACCGTAATTGCTCCTTTAATGGATGCTCAATTAATCGAAACCGCAATCTTGGCTCAAATAAACCATCAGTCATTAATCGCGACCAAAACTCAAAGAATTATACAGTCAGCCCAAGGTCGTCCTGTGTCTGATTTCGGTGCTCGCCGCGCTCATAACATTGATGCTGCAGTGTACGGTGCAAGAGCTGCATATATCGGAGGAGTTAATAGTACTTCGACCGTTATGGCCGCAAAAATGTTCAATATCCCGGTAAACGGCACCATGGCACACAGCTGGATCATGTGTCATAAAGATGAGTATACGGCCTTTAAGCATTTTGTTGAAATCTATCCGCAAAACTCAATACTGCTTATTGATACATACGATGTAATGACATCAGGTCTGCCTAATGCTATAAAAGTTGCAAAAGAAGTTTTAGAGCCGCAGGGCAAGAGACTTAAAGGCGTTAGAATTGATTCCGGAGACTTGGCATACTTATCAAAAGAAGCAAGAAAAGTGCTTGATGCTGCCGGGCTTACCGATTGCAAGATCGTTGCTTCAAACAGCCTTGATGAGTTTACGATTCGTTCCATCCTTGATCAGGGCGGATGCATTGATTCTTTCGGTGTCGGTGAAAGATTGATAACGGCAAGAAGCGAACCAGTTTTCGGAGCTGTATATAAACTTGCTGCGATTAAGGAAAACGGCAAGTTTATTCCCAAGATTAAAGTATCGGATACCGTTGAAAAAATTACCAACCCCGGAAGAAAACATCTATGGAGAATTTATGATAAGCGCGGTTATGCCGTTGCTGACTTAATTACATTGGAAGATGAAATTCCGGATTTAACTAAAGAATATACTTTTATTGATCCGAATAAACCGTGGAAGAGCAAATCGTTTGTCGGATGCACTATGCGTCAGATGCTTGAAACCGTCATGATAGACGGTAAGAGAATTAAGCCGTCGCCTTCTCTTGACCAAATAAGAGCTTATGTTAAGAATCAGCTTGAGCATGAAATATGGCCTGAAGAGCAGCGTTTTGAAAATCCGCACCATCATTTCCTTGATATGAGTCCTGCCTATTATAAGATGAAGATCGAGTTATTGGAGGAAGCTCATAAACATGAGCAGTAATAGAAATAGCCGTTTCTGTAATAAAAAATTTAAACGGTAATTTAAAGGCTGCTGTGTGCAGCCTTTAATGTAATAAGAGGCTTTGTTCATATTTTTTAGAGGTTTTTATGTATCTTTATTTTATGCGGCACGGTAAAACGGTATGGAATGCAGAAAGAAAAATGCAAGGCCAAACCGATATCCCGTTAAACGAAGAGGGAATAATTCAAGCGCAGAAAGCTTGTACTTTGCTTGAAGATATTGATTTTACAGCATGTTATACAAGTCCTTTGCAAAGAGCTCTGCTTACCGCACAAACCGTCCTTAAGGGAAAAAATACCCCTATTATTGTAGAGCCGCTTTTAAAGGAGATTTCTTTCGGAATTTATGAGGGACAAAGTCTTAATCTTACCGATCGTGATCCCAGCGCTCCGTTAAACAGATTTTTTCATGATTCATTAAATTATATTCCGCCAAAAGACGGGGAAAGCTTTTATGAGTTGTTAAGCCGCAATCTTCAATTCTTAAATAAGATTATGGCTATGGATTATTCTGATGACAGTAAAATATTAGTCACTTCACACGGAGCATTTATTCGCGGAATCGTCACATTATCAGCAAATTTAAGTATAAGTCAGTTTTGGAGACGTCAACCGCTGAAAAACTGTGGTATGACGGTGGTTAAAGCAGACAAAAGCGGTTACGCTCTGATTAAAGAAGCCGTAGATGTTTTAAACGGAGAGAAGCCTTAACAAGTACTGCTTACACTAGCAGCATGGATAAAAAGGTTGTTTTTTTAAAGGCGGCATAACAGTTGTAGCAGAAGATCTCTAATAAATTGGATAGTTATTAAGGCTGAATTTATGAATAAAAATAATTGTGTTTTTTTAATAAAAGGCTACAAAATAAGGAGTATTGCAGCAAAAGACGATGCTGCAATTGCCAAAATCATTCGTACAAATTTACAGCACTTTCATTTGGATATTCCGGGAACCGCGTATTTTGATCCGGAGCTTGATCACTTAAGCACGTTTTATGCTGAACGTTCTGACAAAAGAGCATATTTTATTGTTACGAATGAAGACGATAAGGTAGTGGGAGGAGTAGGTTTTGCAGAATTTGAAGGTTTGCCTAAGTGCGCTGAACTTCAAAAGCTGTATCTTGATGAAACTGTAAAGGGACTGGGATTAAGCAAGGAAATGATGAAGATTGTTGAAGTTTGCGCTAAAAAACTCGGCTATGAGCAGCTTTATCTTGAAACCCATACTAATCTTGCTGTTGCCGTGTGCTTGTATGAAAAGCTAGGATATGAAAGTGTACCGCAGCCGGTTCCAACCGTACATACGACAATGAATAGGTTTTATTTAAAGAAAATTTAATATCCAAAAATCTTTACAGCAGCATAATTTTTATCAGAAATATAAGCGGCTAAAATCACCTTTTCAAGGCGAAGACTATCACGCTGATAGAAAGTACGGTCAGGAGTCCTTTGTTGTCCGATATATGATCGTTTACATCGGAATGATGGGCAAAATATTAAGATGTCAGCAGAGCATTTTTTCCGCCGCTGCAATAAGCAGGAACAGGTATTGCGTAATTTATCAGGATGCTATTTTTTCATTCTTGGTAGAAGCTAAAAATTCCACCCAAGCCCCATGTTCCCGACAAGGCTCATAGCATCATTAAAATGCCGGATGTTTAGACACCAGTTCTTACAAGCATTTCATTAGTAAGGCTTACCTCAATGCTCTAATCCGCAGTAAAGCCCTGACGGTCAATCCTGCGAGTGTACGAGTCAAAGATCTGACCTCCAGATCTAAAAAAGCATCATCATGTACATGATCGCCTAAAAAGTTACTGATAAAAGCCATCTTAAATATCATATACACAATAATTCCGTTCTCAGCTTTAAGCCTTGCCAAGACTCTTAAGTCTGCCTCAAGCGGCAGTGATTCATAATGTTTATTTCAAGATCAAGCCCATCCTCATCACTTTCTTTAATGTTCCGGGAAGCTGACAAGCAGTACAGCAAAAGGGCGTAACGGTCTGTCTCTACGCTTGACCCTTCAGTATTTAAAAATGTGTTATGTTAGTGCAAAAAAGTTTATTGGCAGATCTTTAAGGAAATGTTGGTGTAGGTTATGCACCAAATTAAAGCACTAAAAGCAAATTTATCTGCTGATGCTAAACTATTATCTGATTATTCTAGAGCCATCGCTATCACAAGGAATTGCTATGCAGCGACTTTTAAGATTCTTTGCTATGGGATTGTGCGCGGCCGTCATCAGTACCTCTTCGGCTGCCGAAGGCGGAACCGATGCCAATAACAAGGTATGGCGCGTAGGCTGTGATGCTGCTTTTGCTCCTTTTACCTTCACCGATTCAAAAGGCGAGCTTATCGGCTTTGATGTTGATTTAATCCGAGCTATGGGCAAGAGCCGAGGCGTTGAGGTGAGCATTAAGTCCTATCCTTTTGACAGTATTATTCCGACGCTTATTACAGACAATATCGATCTCATCATCTCAGGCTTTACCATTACTCCTGAAAGAGCAGAGCGCGTCGATTTCTCTGATCCTTATTACCGTTGCGGTTTGACCTTCCTTACCTTGACGGAGAACGCCGATAAATACAAGACATTAGAGGACTTAAAGGACGCTGAGATTTGTGTACAACTTGGTACTTCAGGTGCAGTGTTCTTGGAAAAGGCCATGCCCAATGCCAAAATCAAGCGCTTTAACTCCCCGCCTGAGACCTATTTAGAACTTATCGGCAAGGGCTGTGCTGCTGTGCTCAACGATCGACCGGTCAATGACTACTTTATGGTCACCAGCGGCCGCAAGGATATCGTCTCCCGCAATATCACTACCGATGACAGCGAGTACTACGGCATTGCCATGCGCAAGGGCGACAAACAGATGGTCGACCTCGTCAATAAGGCCTTAAAGGACGTGCAGGAGAACGGTGAGTTTGAGCGCATTTCCAAGAAGTGGTTCGGCTATGACGTGTCAGCTGAGTTGAAGGAAGGCAAATAGTCCTTCTCTATTGTCCTTGCCAAAATTAATGAAGGGGCTGTCTTTGCTCATTATCGCACCGGTCTTTTTCGAAAAGATTACCAAGCTTATCCTTTTTAACCTAAAATCCGGCATACTTTTGCGGTAATCAAATTTATGCCTGAAATATAAATGTATTACTTTATGATTGGAGCAGGTATCAGGCGAGCAAAAATTAAAGATCCTATTGCATTTCCCACAACCATAACAGCTATTTTAATAATAAGGTCTAAAGTCAACGGCGTCTTTGCCATAGCGAAGAATCCAGCGTTGGCAACACAGTGCTCAAATCCGCATAAGATAAAAAACATAATCGGCATAATGACATAAAGCGGATGATTTTTAACAGCAAAATTAAAGCAGGCAATGTGCATCATAGCTCCACAGCCGCATGCCAATATAAAAATTGAAAGAAGATTATCATTTACCTTCGCTTCCACCAAAGGGTAAATTGCATCTATATTCGCTCTGGTAAAAGTGAATAAATAAGCCACTAATGCAGTTCCGAATGCATTTAATAAAAACATGACAAGAAGCTTCAGCGTATCTTTGGGGATCCAATTGCCGACTTTGCCTGTGTAGAGGTTGTATTCTTTGATGATAATAGTAAGAAGCCCTAGTGAAAACAAAAACGATCCTATGTATTTATTTTCAATAACGACATAGGCTAGGCAGCCGCATCCGATAAGCATCCCGGCGAGAATGGATTTAACGATGAAAGATAAAGGTTGAGAGGTAATCATGGATTTTAAATCCTTTGGTCAAAGTCTTATATGAAAGATTAAAGAAACAGGGACGAAGTTTACCATTTTTAGTTTAAAAATTATGATTAAATATCGGCTTTTGAAAAATATATAAATTCATTAAAATCGCTTACCGATAAAATCTTTTAGGATAACAAATAAATGATTACCGAAGAGCAGCAAGCCGTTATTGAAACATCAAAGCGTATGCAACCACAAGAAACTCTTAAAATTGAGGCTTGTGCCGGATCCGGTAAAACATCTGCATTAATAGAAATTGCAAAGTCTAATCCAGATAAAAGATTTTTATATTTGGCTTTTAATAAAGCTATTGTAGAAGAAGCTAAAAAGCGCTTTCCTCCTAATGTAAGGATCTTTACCACACATGGCCTTGCCTGGAAGTGGTATGCGTATACATACGGCACTAAAGATTTAGTAAATATTAAAGGTGGGTACAACGTTTTTGATTTAAAAGAACTGTTCCCCGATGCTTCATATCATGAGTTATCGTCTTTAATTTCTAAATTCCGTAATTTTTGCTATTCAGCTGAAATAGTATCTCATGATCAAGGAGTAAGAAAAATTTTTGAAGCGGTCAAAAGCGGAAAGCTTTCTATGACCCATGACTTTTATTTGAAGCTGTATCAGATAGAATATACTAATCGTTTTAAAAACTATGAGTATGTTTTACTGGATGAGGCGCAGGATACTAATCCTGTTACTATGGCGTTATTTACTGATAATAACTGTCGAAGAATTTTGGTAGGGGATTCCCATCAGTCAATTTACGGCTTCAGAGGAGCATTTAACGCATTGGAAAGTGCTGTTGCCGATACAACATTGCATCTTTCTTATTCATTCAGATCCGTTCAATCTGTATTGGATAGGGCCAATTACTTTTTACAGCGTTTTTCTTTATATAAGGAAAATTTTGTGCCGATGAAGTCCAAGGTAGGGTTAACGGGAGAAATTCACAGTTATTGTGAAATATATAGAACCAATGCCGGAATTATTACTCGTATAAGTAAACTTGACGAAAAAGACATCCGATATTTTCGTTTGATAAGATCAGCTTCTGCTATTTTCGGATGTGCCTTGAGTTTGCTTGCCTTTAAAAATAAACGCTTTGACAAAATAACACATGAATTTTCATGGTTGAAAAAGTTTTCGTCTTGGGCGGAGTTGTCAAATTACGCTGATGATTGTGATGATGCTGAAATATCAGCTAATTTAAAATTGGTTGACAATTTTGACAACCGACTTTTTGATATATATAAAAAAGCTTGTCAAATTGCAGATAACTTGCAAGCTACTCATGTAATAACCACTGCTCATACCGCTAAAGGCCTTGAATGGGATGATGTGCAGATTGGTGATGATTTCGTAGATTTAGCAGAAGCACACGATAAAATTGTGCTGAGAAAAAGAAAACGAAAAGGAAAGAAAAGCCATAGTATGACTGCACAAGAATTTCAGCAGGAGTTGAATCTTTATTATGTGTCGGTTACTCGTGCTCGATACAGTCTGTCGGATTTGACGCCCAATAATGAAGAATTTAGAAAATTAACTCGATTTTCCGAAGTGAAAAATTAAATCGAATCCTTTGCCGGAAAAACTTGGCGTTAAATTTTTATCACGGAAACTCAAGAAATTAACAAGTAAAAGAAAAAACAAATAACGCAGAGATTTTTTGAGAATTTCATAAAGAGACAAAGATAAAAATACTATCGCTGTCTCTTTATTAAGATTAATTTTCTACAGGGATCAGAATGGGATCTTTACCCAAGAATTTGGCAATAACTTCTGTAAGGCAACGGTGATCCTGAAGATGAGGCAGACCTGAAATGCAGGCAATACCGCGAAAATCTCCGTTAACCATTATGGGGAATCCGCCGCCGCAGAAGGCATAATGGAAATCATCTTTTTGCCATTCTTCATGAACGCCTTCAAGTTCATGTAATACGGCTTCTTTTAAAGATCAGCCGTGTGTACGTCTTACTGTGTTGCACTTCTTATCCATCCAGCGATTGTTTTCCGCGTTTGTTCCCGGCTGGAAAGCCTGATAAACAATTAAGTCATCAAGAATGATTCTGACGGCAATGGGCTTAGGCTCTTTTTTACCTTGTTCAAAGAGCATACTTCCCAATTTGTACGCATCTTCCATATCAAATTTAGAAAACACGAAATTTTTTTCGGCAGCTAAAAGCGCTTCTAAAGATTGTTTTGTATACATGTAAAAATCTCACTTAAATAAAATTATTGATGTCATATTTTAAAAAATTTTTAAATTATTAAGAGCGATCTTTTTCACTATATCTGTTAGATATCAAAAATTTGAATTATTTGGAATAATTATTTATCTCTTTTTGATTGGTATATGTTTAATCATTTAAGATATCGGTAATCCGTATTTTGTTTGTAGTGGCAAAGCAGTCGTTTTAGGCCTAAAAACTCCATGATATAATTCAGAAAATTAACTTTTTTTAAGTAAACATTTGGAGCCTTTTGTGAAAAAAACGACTGTTTTTGTTTTAGCGTCAGCTTTTACTTTATCTATAAGCTTTAGTACTGTAAAAGCAAATCCTATCAGCAATGCTTTGAGCTCTGCATTTTCGGCATTAGCAACTCCGAGTATGGAAGTTCGCGGATTTCGCGGCGGATTTTCAAGATCAAGCGGATTTTTTAATAGAGGCTCAGGATCTTCTTCAAGGGCCTTGACTGTAAATCCGAGAAACTCATCTTCAGGTGCTAAATCTAATTCTTCTAACAGTTCAGCGAACACAGCGTCAAAAGATGCTGATTTTAATTCAACTTCTGCAGGCAGATCCAATTCCAATTATGGAGCAAATTTCGGCGGTCAGGGGCGTGCAGGAGCTGCAGCATATCAGGGAGGCGGTTCTCCTTTTTTAAGTTCTATGATGGGTTCCATGACCGGTATGATGCTTTACAGCATGCTTTTCCCGACTCAGGCTCATGCAGGAACAATGCAGAATGGTCAGCAGGTAACTCCTGAGAGCATCAGTGATGCAGATTTGGAAAACTGTCTTTCCGAGCTTTCCGTTCAAAAAGAGAAGCTGGAGTCTTTAAAAACAAAAAGATTGGGATCAGGTGATGCTACAGATGAGGAAATGGCTCAGATTGACGCGGATTTAAAGAAGTTAACCGATCTGGAACTTACCTTAGTAAAAGAACAGGTAAGACGTTTAAAGGAAGCGTCGTAAAGAATTTCATAATTCCTCCTTCCTAAATAATTTTAGGAAGGAGCTTTCTAAAAGTGTAAAAACTGCAGATTGCTGTCACTCTTTGAGATTTAAAGTAATAAGCGATTCGATTGTTACATCACGGGTTTTTACAATCTTTAATTTAATAGAAAATGAGAAAAAATTATCTCAAATCATTGAAGCAATTAATACGACGTACGGACTGAACATTGAAGAAGTAATTTCCAAAGTTATCATGATTATCCGTAAGAGAAATGATTCTAATGTTAGAACTAAGCTGTGGGGTAATCATTACGGCGCTATCTTTTTTTGCTTTCTCATGCGGTGGTGATCAAATATCTATTATCCTGTAATATATTGAACGGCAAAAAATGCCGGATCTAAAACAGAATTTTTACTCACAATGATATACGTCCTAAAAGATAAGAATTAGCATCTGATCTTTTTTAATAACCAAACCTGTGCCGTATGATCAGGCTGAAATCTTCGGCGCATTTTAGACAGCCTGGCACAGGTTACTATTTAGCTGCATTCAGACTTCGACATAATGGCTAAGTCCGCGGTGCATTTCTTTAGCGCTTTCGGAAAAAAGTCTGTCCAGTCCTTTCACTCCTGAAGTCTTAAACCCTGCCAATCCAGTGTTCATGCGCTGCATTTCAAGATTGCCGCCGTTGATGGCCACCTGCTGGAATATTTGTTTATCCATGCTGGTTCTAGGATGATTAAGCGGGGGAATACGTCCGTTACGTTCATATATTTGCAGAGCGAGAGTCTTGCAGGCTACGTCCATTTGACCGGTACGGTCCTTACCGCTCTTGCAGTTAAACAGCGGCATCATTCCCATGATATGTCCCAACATAGCGAGACGAGCTGGCAGACGGTAGGGATCCTCGCCGGTCTCTTTGAAGCCCTCGTTTTCCCATAAATCTATGATCTGGCTGCGCAGATCGGCAACAATTTGCTTGTTTTTGTTAGGAACGCCCGGTTGGTTAAGATACTGCGCTACAACGCCACCCTGCCAGTCTGGCTTAGTGCCGAAGAGTTTGGCCATGGCCTGTTCGTTATATTGCATCGAGGTACCCCAGCCGCCAAAAAGGGTCTTTCCCGTACTCTGCGCTCCAGTATTCACTCCGAAATTAAAGGTGATCACATCAGGACGCACCGTTACAGTTTTTGTCTGGCCAGCAATGGATACGCTAATCTGGCACAGTCCTCCCTGACAGGCTTCCTGCCACGCGTTGCACTGTTCTCGGAGATGGTTTTTTTCTGCTCCGCCTCCAAAGCGACGCCAAACGTCGGGAGTGAGCAGACTGGTGGAAAGCAGGGGTAAATCAATTATATCTCCGGGTTGGGCTGCCTGTGCTTTCTGCAAAAGTTCGGGAGAACTCTGCACTGCCGCGGTAAAAATTTCCAAGGCTCTGGTGTTGTTGGCCTGCATGCGATCAACCGGATTTGTCAGCGTGTACGCGCTGTTGACTCCGTGACGGAGCCCTCTAAATAGGGTTGTGCCGCCTACGCTTATTTCCGTACTGGCAAGATTCACCGCATGTCTTTCCTGTCCTCTGTCGCCGCAGGAAACGCCTTGAAGGTTATCTCGTGCCATGGTTTGACCGATGATACCGATATGCCGGGCAGGCGTTATAGTGGATCTCGCCGTTACGCTGACTCCAGCCTGCCCTAAGTACTGCACATCGCGCTGAATGACGTTCCACGGCTGTGAGTTAAGCACTTGAACATGCGCAGCCTTGATATCCTTGGCCAGTCTGCCTGGTGACAGGGTAGGAAGAATATTGTGCAGCTCCTTGCCGAGGGTCTGGGGAAGCTTCCTGAATGCATCGAGAACACTTTGAGAAACTCTTCTAGTACCGTCGGGCACATTCTGCATTGCCGGAGGGCTGACTCTGTCGGACTGCACTCTTTGAAGCAAATCGTTAAGATCATTGGTCTGCCTGTTTAAAAGCGCAGCCTGCTGCGGAGAAGCTCCGGTAAGCTCCTGATTGAGGCGCGTAATCTCACGGTTTATAACTATTTCATATGCCGCATAAATCTGCTTAAAAGCAGTACGGACATTTTTGCCTGAAAAAGGATTCTGTTCTTCCTGTGCAATAAGCATGTCGGCTTTACCGCGCAGTTCTCCGATGAGGCCTGTTACACAGCTCTGCAGATGCGGTACGCCCGGTGCACCATGCTGCAGTCTGTTTTGAAATGCAGACAGGGAGTTCTGCAGCTGAACGAGATTCTGTTGAACAGTAATCAGCCTGGCTGACGCCTGCGCAACCTCCTCGTCGCTGAAAAAATCACCCTCAAGAATTCCGATGGTCTGTTGCATAAGACTCATGAAATCATCTTCGTTAGCGCCAAAACGGTTCAATTCCTGCTGTATTTCCGGCAAGAGTGCTCTGGAGCCGGCGAAATCCCGCAATTTGTCACTTATGTAAGCAACATTGTGCCTACTGGCCGCGTCCAGAAGTTTTGCCAGACTGCTGCCTGTGAAGCGAGCGCCCTGCAGGCTCTTTTCACCAATGTATCGATTGAAAAGAATAGTGCCCGCAGCCTTACCGCAGTGTGCGCAAACACTGTCGCGTACACGTTCTGCAGCTGCTCGGCTTTCATCTTTCTCGGCTTTACGCAGAGATCGTTGCCAGAAATGGGCTTTGGTTGTGGATGTCGTGAGCTGTGCATTGTTCCGGTTAAGGCGGATAAAGCTCCCTTGAGTCTGGCTAAGGGTTCTGAGATGCGACATGGAATCGATAATTGGCATATTCCCCTCCTATCCCCAGACGTAAAATGGCTGTTCTCTCTCCATAAGCTCATCGCTAAGTTCTGAGAAGCGCTTTTCCCAAAAAGTGAGCAGAAGAACGAAGGACTGCAGAAAGGCGCTGAGTTTTTCCACCGTAGCCAGTTCCGGCAGCCACATCTGCTGAAGAAGAACCGTGTCGCTTTCCGGAGCTAGGGTGATAGTTGCTCCCATGGTATCCTGCCACATGAGGTTTGATGTGAGTAGGGCGCGCATTTCGCGTTTTGAGATTTCCTCATCCTTGGAAAGGGTGCCTATGCTGCCGAAGACGATTAAAGTGCCAAGCTCTTCGTCAAAACGGATATGCACCACATGCTCATCGGCAGAAACGAGCTGACAGTAATTGTCTTCATCAAGCTCTAGGAGTTCAATTTCTTCCTGAAGAGAAAATTCTCTGAGAAGAGTATTGGCATTCTGATAACTTATCACGGTGTCCTCCTTATTCTGCTTGCATATGTAATAATTATGGAGCAACTCTGCACGGATTACTCGCAGGTTCTCTCTGCAAAGCGGTGATTAACAAGCGCTATTGGCATGAGAAACGTACACCACAAGACAGGCAAATTTCATGCCAATGGGACGCTACACTTTCTCTGTCGATTCCATGAGCTTTATGGCACATGTAGTAAAGCCAGATCGGCATTCGGCAGACAGCTCATATCCTCAGAAAATCGTATGCGTTATTATGTACATCATAGGTTTCAGAAAGGTAAAGATCAACAGCGTGTCTGTAAATTTTTTATATCCATGACATTAAGCATAATCATCCCGCCCGGGCAAAAGATATTGGATGAAGATACTAGAGCGTTGTTTACGGGAACGGAGTTTAAAGCGTCAGTCCAAGCCAAGAGTAAATTGGTAAAACTTTTGACTTGACGGTGAAAGATATGGTAATAGGAGTGTGATAATAACTCGACCCTATAAGTTCTTAAAGAGCTAAACACCCTTTGCCGGAAAGACTTTAAGTTAAATTGTTATCGCGGAAAATTGAGTTACGTAAGATTTTCTTCTTTTCATGTTCTTTTTCTTTAAATTACGTTTTTTCTTAGAAAGATTAAGCCGTAACGCTAATTTTTAGGTATGCCCCTGGATTAAGGGCATACCAAGCGGTTGATGTGATCGTCCGTTAAATTCAGATCAAGTTTCCTGCATA
>NZ_GL830941.1 GCF_000188195.1 Succinatimonas hippei YIT 12066 | reverse complement strand
ATCGGCCTTTAGGCCGGTGAGGATGTCAAGTTTAAAGAAGATCTTTTATTTAAGCTAATCTTAAGGTTCGGTGTTAATGAATATTAAAGACAGTGTTAACCACGAACGGGCATTAGATATCATAAACAGAAAAGAACTGTAAATCGTGTTATGCTTAATTTTTGTTTTAATAGCAATTGTTCTTACAACTAAATTCTAAATTAAATAATACGTTCGGAGATAATAATGCCGCTTTGCTTAGATCGTCCGCTTGTTTTGGTAGGCCCTATGGGATCGGGAAAAACCACGGTAGGTAAAGCATTAAACAGGTTAACCTCTGTGCCGTTAATCGATCTTGATGAAGAAATAGTGAAAGTTAACGGAATGACCATTCCCGAGATTTTTAAAAACTTTGGTGAAAGCGGTTTCCGGAAAAGGGAAACTTCCGTATTGAAAGCTTTTATCCGTGAAAAAGCTGTTTTATCTTCAGGCGGCGGTATCATTACCGTTGAAGAAAACCGTAAATTGATTAAAGAACACTGCATTTGTGTTTTTTTGGACACAAGTCCTGCGGTTCAGTTTAAAAGAACCGAGCATGACAACAACCGACCGATGATCGATACTGACGACAGGTTGACGCGGCTTGAAAATTTATATGCAAAAAGATTGCCTTTTTATAAAGAAGTTGCCGATTTTACGGTGAATACCGATGAGTTAGGCCCTAAAAAGCTGGCTCTTTTAATTGAAGAATTTTTAAAAAATAAATGATCAGGATTATTGTATGCAGATTTTAAATGTTGATTTAAAAGAGCGTTCTTACCCGATTTATATCGGAGAGGATCTTTCATACGGACAATTGTGCAGAAAAGCTTTGCCAAAATGTCAGGACGTGATGATAGTAAGCAATACGACCATTGCTCCTTTATATTTGGACAAGTGCCGCTCTTCTTTAGAAGATGAGGGCTTTAAAGTTGCGACCTGCATCTTACCTGACGGTGAAAGTTATAAAACCGTAGATTCTTATATGCAGATCATGACGGCTTTGATTTCTGCATCTTTTGGTCGAGATTGTGCTTTAATCGCTTTAGGCGGAGGGGTTGTCGGAGATATGACTGGCTTTGCCGCCGCAACCTATCAGCGCGGCGTTGCATATGTGCAGATCCCCACTACGCTGCTTGCAATGGTGGATTCTTCCGTCGGAGGTAAAACAGCCATCAACCATCCCCAAGGCAAGAATATGATCGGCGCTTTTTATCAGCCTAAAGCCGTGATTGCCGACATCAATACGCTAAAGACTTTGCCGGAAAAAGAAAGATCAGCAGGACTTGCCGAGGTTATCAAGGCCGGTATCATCATTGACGGGGAGTTTTTTAAATTCCTTGAAGAAAATGCCGATAAACTGCTTTCTTTTGATGTTTCTCTGCTTGAGCAAATCGTTTATCGCTGCTGTGATATTAAAGCCAAAGTCGTAGCTTTAGACGAAAGGGAAGGCGGAATTCGTGCACTTTTAAATTTAGGCCATACTTTCGGACATGCCATTGAAGCTTTTTTAGGCTTCGGTACTTGGCTGCACGGTGAAGCTGTTGCTGCTGGAACGGTGATTGCGGCAAAAGTTGCAGAGGACAAAGGTTTTATTACCAAGGATGATGTAAAACGCATTTGCTCTTTGCTTGACAAAGCCAAGCTTCCTATCGATTTTCCGAAAAATATGACCGGCAGTGACTTTATGCGTTTAATGCGTCATGATAAGAAAGTAAAATCAGGACACATCCGTTACGTGTTGCCGACCGCAATCGGTAAAAGCGCAGTTTTTTCTGATTTATCCGATGATTACGTAATGCAACTTTTAGAGACAATGCGTTAAAATTCACGATATTAAAGCAGTAAAAGAAAAGGGTAAGAGCATGGAGAACATTGTTGAATTGCAAAGTCAGCAAGAGTTGGCGCAAAAAATAATCAGGAAGCTCTCCGGTATAGATCCGGTTGTTCTTTTGTGCGGGGATGAAGGTTCCGGACGTTCGACTGTTTGCCATTTGGTAGCGGAGAAAACCGATGACAAGATGCAGGTAATTTTTCTGCCATGTAATTCTTCTTTATCCAAGGAGAATTTACGAGAGCTTTTACTGCAGCAATTATTTCCTGAAGAAAAACTTCCTTGCGATTATCCTTTGACTGAAACCCTGCTTAAAATTAATACCGTAAATTTAAAAGCTTTAATCATTGCTGACGATATTGATGATGTTCCTTTGGAGTTTTTGCGTGAAATAAATACGCTGGTTAAAGAGCTTTCAGGCAGGCTCTTGTTTTTAGGTGTCTGTGTAACTGAAAGCGCAAAAGCCGCAAGCGGAATATTTAACATAGAACCTCTTGAGGTTCCTCCTCTTGATTATAAAGAGTGTATTTTTTTAAGCCGCGAGTATCTTTCCGGGCAGAACAAAATGGAAGTTTTCGAAGGACATTGGGATCGGCTTCCGACTTTATTTAAAAGCAAGCTTTACACTCCCGCGGCTGTTTTTTCCACGGTAGACGCTTTTGAAGATGATGTTGCAAAGGCAGGACGTGAGCGTTTTAGCGTAAATGAAAGCGTAGCCCCTAAAGAAGAGTCTTCTGCAAAGAAAAGCAGTAAATGGCCTTATCTTTTGTTGCTTTTGCTTCTGATCGGCGGCGGTGCTTATTACTTTATTGATAAAGACGAGGTAAAGACCCAGCCGGCTGCCGTTGAATCTAATGAAAAGGTTCCGGAGGTGACCGTTGATGCCGGTGTTTTAAATGAACAGATAAAGGAAGGCATTGAAGTCGAAGGTAAAAAAACGCAGCTGCAAAATGAGTTGGTAATTTCAGGTGATGCGCTTGAAAAGATTGAAGAATCGTCAGTTAATCAGGCTGTTGTAAATCATTTATTAAAAGAAACAGCTGTAAATTCGGAAAGTTCGGACGGAGAACGTTCTAAAGACAATATTTCCGCTGCAGGCGATGAAAAAGCAAAGGATGCTTTTAACCGGCAAGCAGGCGGCAATACTTATTTACCCGATAAAGAGTCGTCGGCTGCAGGTAAATCTCCAGATGTTGATAACGCAATTAAATCACCGGCGGAGAAAACGAAAGACTCTTTTCAGCAGGTAGAAGATAAGACCGCAGAAAATTTTTCCGCTGTGCCGTCTCAAGAGTCGGCAGTCGTTTTATCTCCTGTTGACACTTTAACAGTTAAAAAGCAAGATGCTGTAGAACAGGTTACACAGGAAGTTAAAGAAGAGGAGTCCGTATCTTCTTCAAATGAGCAGCTGCCGAGCTTATCCTCGGCAGCAGATAGCAACTATAAAAACGCAACTGTAATAGAAAGCAAAGCATTAGAGGAAATAGACAAGTCTTTAAGTATTACCAAAGATACGGACGTGAATTTAACGACAGGCTCTGAGATTTGTCCGGAAACTACTTATTCGGCAAAGACAGTGAAAGATGAGACAAATAAAACTGCTGAAATATCTGATGTCATTGACAGAAACGAAGTAAAAGGCGGCACTTCTCAAACAAGTCAAGCTAAAGACGCCATTGTCTCCTCAAATAAAAGTTCACAAGTAAAAAAAAGAGTTCCTGTAATAGATAAAACATTACGTTTTGACAGGATTCCTTTTACCGGAGAGGCTATTCCCGGAGCCGTAGCCGAAATTGCGCTTAAAGACAATTCTCATTACACGGTTCAGGTTGTAAGCGCTTATTCCCGTGTTCGTGCCGTTGAGGTTTCCGCAGGAGTTAAAGGACGTTATTGGATTTATGAAACGATAAGAAATAATCGTCCCTGGTATGTGCTTATAAACGGTGATTATGCAACGGCATCCGATGCCCAAGCTGCCATAAATCGCCTGCCGCGTGCGCTTATGGCAAGCGGACCTTTTATTAAAAAGTTTTCTCAAGTTAAATTTGAAATGGATAAAAAGCAATGAGTGAAAAAAGATTTTTAATTGCCGGATCGATTTTATCTGCCGATCTGCTTAACCTTGAAAAAGATGTAGCTGATGCTTTAGCCAACGGCTCTGATGTTATTCATTTTGACGTGATGGATTATCATTTTGTGCCGAATCTGACATTCGGCCCGGGATTTTTAAAGGCGATGCGCGCTCGTTTTCCGCAGGCTGTGTTTGACGTACATCTTATGGTGGATCCGGTAACCGATAAAATAATTGAGGATTACGCTCAGGCTGGAGCCGACATGATTTCTTTCCATCCTGAGACTACTTTTCATGTCGAAAGGATGCTGACGCTTATCCAGAATTTAGGCTGCAAAGCCGGCCTTGCTTTAAATCCGGGAACGGCTCCGCAGTGTCTGCGTTATTTGTGGGATAAGCTTGATTTCGTGCTCGTAATGACGGTAAATCCGGGCTTTGGCGGACAAAAACTTATTCCTTCATGCCTGCAGAAAGTTGCTGACGTCAAACGTATGGCAACGGAGGCTAACGTCAAGCCTTTAATCGAAGTTGACGGCGGTGTGGATGTCCGTACGATTAAAGCTTGCGCTGACGCAGGAGCTAATCTTTTCGTCGTAGGATCGGCTTTTTTCGGTAAACCAGATCGTAAAGAAGCAGCAACTTCTTTGCGTGGTGCTTTAGGTGAAGAATAATGCGTGAACTTAAAAAACTTCCAGAGCTGCTGCTTTTTGATCTTGACGGAACCTTGGCTAAGACAAAAGAGCAGATAGCTTACGCCGCACAAGCTACTTTAAAGCGTTTTAATTATCCGATTCCGAGCGTTGATGATGTCGGAAGGTACATAGGCAACGGCATCAATATGATGCTGGTGCGTTCTATTTTCGGCAAAGTTGACGTATCGCCGGATATGCTTCCTGCAGATCAAATGGCAAAAATTCGTGAAGTTTTTAATGAAGAGTATTTAAACGGTCTTAATGCCAATTTCGCACTTTATGACGGAGTTTATGAGGGCATTAACAAGTTTAAAGCTCTCGGCATGAAAATGGCTGTAGTTACGAATAAGGCCGAGATGTTTGCTAAACCGCTTATCGGTTATATGGGCTTTAATGATTATTTTGACTATGTTTTAGGTGGAGAAGTTATAAAAGAGCGCAAGCCCGATCCTTTCCCTTTACTGTATGTTTGTCAAAAATTGGGCGTTGATCCTCATAATGCCGTTATGGTCGGAGATAGTGACAACGATGTTTTGGCAGGACAAAGGGCCGATATGGTAACCGTGGCTTTTACTTACGGCTATAACAGCGGCAAAGACGTCAGAAATTGCCATCCAGATTATGTGTTTGACAGGTTCGGCGTGTTTACCGATTTTATTATGTCATTAAAAAACAATACGGAATCTTTAGATTAAAGAAATTTGAGGAAACTTTGGTAATGTTTAAATCTTGTGCTTTGATTTTTGCCGTCTCGCTTAGTCTTTGCGCTTGTGAAAGCGTAGCTTTTAACACTAATCTTGATCCGGAGAATTTTAAGGATTATTACAAGGCTTCTGCCGTTCAAGACAGTACTTATGAAGAACTTACCGGCAAGAATTATAAGTCTTTAGGTTTGGTAAGAGGTTTATCCTGTCAGATTGATGATAGGGATTTTCCTGCAAATGAAGCAGATGCACGTACTGACGCACGCCGTAAAGCCGCAGATATGGGAGCAAATGCCGTGGTGTTCGGTAAATGCGTTAAGATCAATAAAACTCCGTCATGTCAGCTTTCGGTTACCTGTTATGCCGATGCATTGTTAGTAAATGAGTGAGATTAAAGATATACCTCGATTTACTCTGCAGCCGATAGGCTTTATACATAGTCCGTATCTGCAGAAATTTGCCGTGCCGCGGCAGCCGGGATTGGCGCCGTCGGTTCTTAGTAAAATTACTTTTATTCCGCCGTATTGCGATCCTGAGGCGTTTAAAGGCCTTAAGGGATTTTCTCATATTCATCTTTTGTTTATTTTTGATAAAGCTCCGTATTCTGAGTTTAAACCGACGGTACGTCCTCCGCGTCTTGGCGGTAATAAACGGGTGGGCGTTTTCGCCTCCCGCTCTCCGTTTCGTCCGTCCAGAATCGGACTTTCAGTAGTTAAGCTTGAAACGGTCGGAGAAGAAGACGGCAGAGCATATCTTGAGGTTTCGGGGGCCGATTTGGTTGATGGTACTCCGATAATCGATATTAAACCTTATATTCCTTTCGTTGATGCACATCCTGAGGCGAAAGGCGGTTTTGCATCAGAGCCTCCGGAAATTAAAGAAGTTGTGTTTTTACCTGAGATCTGCGGCTTGTTAAACGTTTTTACTGAAAAAGAAAGACAGGCGGTAACGGAAATTTTGGCGCAAGATCCGCGTCCTGCCTATAAAGACAAAAAAGAGGACGGTAAACTTTATAAAGTTGCTTTTAATGGCTATGACATAGCTTTTAAGGCAGAAGAGAATAAAATTATAGTATGTGATTTAATAAAGCTTAGTAAATAAAATGCAAAATCGTTATAGTCATATTTTATTTGATTTAGATGGAACATTGGTTGATACACATGATGTCGACGTTATTTCTTTGTATGAGGTGGTAAAAGAATATTTCCCTGATACTTTGGAAACCGTCGAAAGCCTGGGGCGGGTTTTCGGTTTACCGGCTTATGAGGCGCTTAAGTGTATCGGCTTTTCTGAGGATAAACTTCCTGAAGTATACGCTAAATGGTGTAGAGCAATTGAATCTCGAGCTGGCACGGTTAAGCTTTTTGAAGGAGTTTTAGCTGTTTTGGATATTTTAAAAAAACGCGGCGTAAAACTTGGCATTATTACTTCAAGAAAGCGTGCCGATTACGGAAAATACGGGATTTTAGGAGATTATATTCCGCTTGAGCTGTCTCCGTATTTTATAAAGGCCGTATGCTCTGATGATGTAAAAAATCCTAAGCCATCTCCCGATTCTCTTTTAAAGTATATGCAGGATACAGGGGCAAAGCCTCAAGAGATTTTATTTATCGGCGACACTAAAACCGATTGTGAGTGCGCGGATCAGGCAGGAGTGGATTTTGCGCTTGCTCTTTGGGGATATACTCAAAGGGAGCATTTAAACTGTGCTTATTATTTTGCTTCACCATGGTCGATATTATCGGCAGTAGTTGACGGCGACTGCGCTAAGCTGATGTGGTTTAAGTGGGCGCGGGAGATTCAGGCTATCGGGCAAATAGGCCTTGCTTATTCAAAAGATCGCTTTGATATTGAGCGTTTTACGCGGCTGCGTGAAATAGCGCTTGAAATTATGCACACGTATACCGAAGCTCCGCTTGAAAAAATTAAAGAAGCTTTTTGCTTTGACAAAGGTTATATCACTCCCAAAATCGATACCCGCGGTGCCGCTTTTGATGACAGCGGTCGAATTCTGCTGGTTCAGGAAAGCAGCGGTTTATGGAGCTTGCCAGGCGGTTGGTGTGAAGAAGACGGAACGATTTTCTCAAATGTGGTTAAAGAGTTAAGGGAAGAAGCCTGTGTGAAAGCTGTTCCCTATAAGCTTATTGCGCTTTTGGACAGACGCCGCTACAACAATCCGCCTTTACCCTTTGGGATCATGAAAGCTTTCGTGTTATGCCAGCATGAAGCTTTGGCTTTCGTGAAAAATAATGAAACTATAGAGCGCAAATATTTTGGCAAAGACGAGCTTCCTCTTGATAAACTTAGAGTTGATACTACGTCTTATGAGCAGTTGATGATGTGCTTTGCCGCTTATGAGAATAAGGATTGGCAGCCGATTGTGGATTAAGGAAACATTATGAGATTTCAAGTTGATTTGCACACCCATACAGTTGCATGTTCTCATGCATACAGCACTTTAGGCGAATACGTAGAACAGGCGGTAGATACCGGTATTGCTATGTTTGCGACCACCGACCACGGTCCTACTTTGGCTGATGCTCCGCATAAATGGCATTTTAGCAATTTAACGGTAGTGCCGCGTATTATCCGCAATGTTGCCGTACTGCGCGGTATTGAGGCTAATATTACGGAAGACGGTGCTTTGGATATTGAGGATTATATCCGTGAAAAACTGGATATAGTTTTGGCGGCACTGCATTCAAATTACACTCCGACCAATGAAAAAGAGCATACCAGGCTTTTGATTAAAGTAATCGAATCCGGCAAAGTGGATGTTTTGGCCCATCCGGGTGCCCGCTTATATCCGATTGATTATGAGGAGGTTTTAGCCTGTGCTAAAGAGCACAACGTTGCAATTGAAATCAATGCCTCCACTTCGGTAAACGCTCGTTTCGGCAGTCATGATAACTGTGTAAAAATCGCAAAAATAGCTGCGCGCTTGGGAAATGCCGTTTCTCTCGGATCAGATGCCCATATTGCTTCTTTTTTAGGTTGTTTTGACGAGTCGATAAAGGTTCTTGAGGATGCTGGTCTTGGCTATGAAAACGTGATTAACACAAGTCCTGCCAAGGTTCTTGATTTTCTTGAATCACGAGGACATGCTCCGATTAAGGAAATGCGCGAATATTTTACTCCTTTTCAGTAGTAGCTAAATGATGTCGGCGGTGCTCTTTAAACAAGATTTTTACCGTATAGAGCATCATGCCGAAACAGCAAATACCGCTTATCCAATTGGAGATAGGCTCAGCCATAAATACGCCTTTTACGCCTAAATTTCCGATTTCAGGAAGAATTATGGTAAGCGGTACCACGATTAAAACCTTTCTAAACAGCGCAAAGAATACGGCGGGCTTGGCTTTGCCAAGTCCTACGAATGCAGTCTGTCCGGTGGCATGCAGCGCCATCATGAAAAAGCCGAAGAAATAGATGTGCAAAGCCGGAACCCCGAGGGTTATAGTATTGATGTCAGCGTTAAAGAGTGTAAAGATAATCTCCGGATTAAGGAAAATAATCAGCCAGCAGATAAAAAGATAAGATGTAGCGCTTATTGCCGTAAAACAGATGCTTTGTTTGATGCGGGAAAGAAGCCCTGCGCCGTAATTAAAGGCAATAATAGGCTTGGCGGCATCGGTGAGACCGTGCATGGGTAAAAAGATAACGTCGCGTACCGACATTAAAACGGTCATGATGCCGATATAAATATCACCGCCGTGTGCTCTTAACGTTACATTGCAGGCGATTTGTACAATACCGTTGGTACCCTGCATCGTAAATCCGGTAACGCCTAAACCTACAATTTGTCTGCACAGCTTAAAGTCGGGCTTTAAACGATTGAGCTTTAGTTTGAATAAAGACTTTTTCCCGGTTAAAAAACGGATCACCATAAACGCTGATACCGCTTGGGAAATAACCGAGGCTACGGCTGCTCCTTGGATTTTAAGATCTAAATAAAAAATGAAGATCGGATCCAGGATGATATTGATGACTGCTCCTGTCATAACGCTTAACATCGCAACTTTGGGAAATCCCTGCGCGTTGATAAAACCGCTAAGTCCTGAGCTTAGCATTACTAAAGGCGTTCCTAAAAGATAGATTAAAAGGTAGTCTTTTGCGTAGGGGTAGCTTAAATCGCTGCCGCCGAACAGATAAATTATGGGTTTAAATCCCGTGTAAAAAACCAGCATTAATCCTGCGGCAAAAAAGAGGATCATTGCATAGGTGCTGTCTATAATTTTTTGCGCGGTTTTCGGATCTTGCCTGCCGCGGTACATGGAAAAAAGAGGTGTTGCTCCGGTTGAAAAGAGACTGGTGAACGCCATGACGATGGAAATTAACGGAAAAGATAGCCCGAGTCCGGTGAGAGCCATATTGGAAGTATCGGAGAGATGTCCTAAGTAAATTCTGTCAACCAGACTGTAGCAGACTTGAACAATCATGGCCGCGGTCATGGGCACGGCCAGATTTATAAGGTGTTTGTAAACCGATCCGGTAGAAAAGTCCTGTGCTGAGAATTTACTCATGCTTAGGATCCGGAGTTTCTTTGATGCAGGCAACCAGATGATTTGCGGCGCAAGGCTTTAAAATCTGCGTTTCATCTTTTTGATTGCATTTCATGAAGCATCGAGAAGCAAAGCGGCAGCCCTGCGGCGGATCGATGGGACTCGGTAAATCGCCGGTAAGCAGGATCCTCTCTTTGCGTTTTTTAGGATCGATGACGGGAATGGCTGAAATGAGTGCCTTTGTGTAGGGATGTCGCGGATCGTTGTAGATTGATTCTTTGGGGGCAACTTCAAGCATTGATCCGAGGTACATGACGCCGATGCGGTCGGAGATATGCTTGACTGCGGCAAGCCCGTGCGCAATGAAAAGATAGGTAAGCCCGAATTCTTCTTTAAGATCGGCAAGCAGATTTAAAATCTGGGCTTGAATGGAGACATCCAAAGCCGAAACCGCTTCATCGCAGATGATAAGTTTGGGAGAAACGGCTAAAGCCCTGGCAATTCCGATTCTTTGTCTTTGTCCGCCGGAGAACTCATGCGGGTAACGGTTTTTGTATGATGAGGCAAGGCCTACACAGTTTAAAAGATGTTCAACGCGCGGGCCGATTTCTGCTTTGTCATGGGTATGATTGACAATCATCGGTTCGGCGATGATTTCTTCGACTGTCATGCGGGGATTTAAGGAAGAATAGGGATCTTGGAAGATCATCTGAATGTCGCGACAGAATCTGCGGCGATCATTACGATTTAAAGCAGCAAGATCGGTTCCGTTAAACAGGATTTGCCCGCTTGTGGGATGATAAAGTCCTGCAATCATTTTACCTAAAGTGGTTTTTCCGCAGCCTGACTCACCCACAAGACCGAAAGCTTCGCCTTTGTAAATGTCCAAAGACAGGTTATCTACTGCTTTTAAGTAGCTTTTTTTATGGTTGAAAAGTCCGTTTCTTATTTCAAAATATTTACATAAATTTTTTAAAGAAAGCAGAAGTTCTTGGTTCTTTTCGGTCATAAATTGCCCTGTCCTTCAAAATTGATGCAGCGCACTTTTCTGTCGGCTATAACTTTAAGCGGAGGAAGAGCCTGGCGGCAATGTTCACTGCAGCGATCGCAGCGATCGGCAAAAGCACAGCCTTCGGGAACTTCTTCAGGAGGAGGAACCATTCCCGGGATCATATAAAGTCTCGGTGAGTAATCATCAAGACGCGGAATGGATTTTAAAAGTCCTAAAGTGTAGGGATGATAAGGGTTGGTTAAGATCTCTTCAGTAGTTCCCTGTTCAACAATACGACCGCAGTACATGACAGCCACTTTATCGGCAGCTTCAGCCACAACTCCCAAATCATGGGTAATAAGCAGTACGGAGATATTGAATTTCTCTCGCATCTTGTAAATAAGATCAAGAATTTGGGCTTGAATGGTAACGTCAAGAGCGGTAGTGGGCTCATCGGCTATAAGCAGCTCCGGTTCACAGGCCATTGCCATGGCAATCATGATGCGTTGGCGCATTCCGCCTGACATTTGATGCGGATAGTCGTTGATTCTTTTTACAGGATTAGGAATTCCTACAGTATCCAAAAGATGTAAAAGTTTTTCTTTGGCTTCTTTTTTATTTAATTTAGTGTGCAGTTTTATGCTTTCTAAAATCTGATCGCCTACCGTAAAAATCGGGTTTAGGGAGGTCATCGGCTCTTGGAAGATCATGGAAATACGGTTACCGCGGATCTGCCTCATCTGTTTTTCAGAAAGTGTCATTAAATCCGTGCCGTTAAATTTGATAGAGGAGCCGGGCAAAATGGTTCCGTTGGAACTTAAAAGCCTCATTATGGATAAGGAGGTTACGGATTTTCCCGATCCTGACTCTCCGACTAAAGCTAGGATTTCGCCTTTTTCGATAGAAAAGCTTACGTCGCGAATAGCCCGAACAGGGCCGCGGCGCGTTGCAAATTCAGTAGTAAGGTGTTCTACTTCAAGTAACATGACAGCTCCTATCTTCTTCTTGAACGCGGATCAAGAGCGTCGCGCAGTCCGTCACCGAACAGATTGAACGCAAGTACGGTAATGGTTATAGCAAGACCCGGGAAGAGCAGCGTATACGGTGCGGAGAATATAAAGCCGCGGGAGCGGGCTAACATATCACCCCATTCGGCATACGGAGGTTGTACGCCTAAGCCTAAAAATCCCAAAGCTGCAGTATCAAGAACGGCAATTGAAATTCCCAATGTGGCTCGGACCACGATAGGGGAAGTGATATTAGGCAAAATATGTCTGAAGATGATGCGCAGATTACTGTCGCCTGACACGATAGCTGCCTGAATATAGTCATTGGCTTTTACCGCCATTACGCAGCTTCTTGCGATTCGCGCGTATTCAGGGATGGAAACGATGCCGATGGCCAGAACTGCTTTATCAAGGCCGCGACCTAAGGCTGCCATGAAAGCGATGGCAAGTAAAATTGAAGGAACCGATAAAATAACATCCATGAAGCGCATGATGATGTTATCAAGCTTGCCGCCGTAAAATCCGCCTAATGCACCTAAAATGGTACCTAGGATTAGAGAAAAAGAGACAGCGGCGACGCCGACGCTTAACGATATCTTAGTACCGTCGATAACACGGCTGAAAATGTCGCGGCCCAATTGATCGGTACCGAACCAATGTTCGGCGCAAGGGGCGACAAAAGCATTATCCATGTCAGCAAGATTCGGATCGTAAGGCAGAATTTGAATGCCTAAGGCGTCGCAAATGGCGACGGTAATCGCGCAGACAACCAAAAGTGCGATAATAACGAGTCCCGTAAGCGCGGCTTTATTTGAATAAATGGAAGTCCACATGTCGGAAAAGCGGGAGCTGCGCGACTGTTTAAGTTCTTTTGTCAGTTCGGTCATTATGCGCTCTCCTCTGAGTATTTAACTCGCGGATCCAAGGCGGCATAGAGCAAGTCGACTAAAAGGTTCATTACAACAAAAATTACGGCGATGATCAAAACAACCGCTTGAATTACAGGAAAGTCAGAGCGCAGAATGCACTCTACCGAGTAAGAGCCGATTCCTGGCCAGGCAAAAACGGTCTCGGTTAGGATGGATCCTGATAGCAGGGATCCAAACTGCAGTCCGATTACTGTAACTATAGGCAATAAGGCGTTACGGAAAGCGTGTTTGCCAATAACCGACACGGCACTAAGGCCTTTAGCGCGAGCAGTACGGATATAGTCTTGATGCAGAATATCGAGCATGCTTGAACGCGTCATGCGCGTGATGATAGCCATGGAATATCCTGCAAGCGTAACAGCCGGAAGTATGGCATGCTCAAGAGCGTTAAAAAAAGCTTCAAAGTCGCCGATGATTAAGGTGTCATACAGATAAAAACCGGTACCGTCCATAGGGCGCATTAAGGTATCAATGCGTCCTCCTGATGGAAACCAGTGCAGATATCCTGAAAAAAGAATGATAAGGAGCATTCCGAGCCAGAATACCGGCATTGAAACACCGATGAGGGCTGAAGTCATAGTAAGGTTGTCGATAATGGAGTTTTTCTTTACGGCGGAGAGTACTCCTAAGAAAATTCCTATGATTGCAGCAAGAATAATAGCTAAAACTGAAAGTTCGATTGTGGCGGGAAGTCTTGCTAAAAGTTCATCGGTAACCGGAGTGTTGGTGAAATAAGAATAGCCGAAGTCACCGTGAAATACCGCTTTCATATAGTCAAGATATTGGATGACTATAGGATCGTTTAATCCCATGGATTCACGCCACATGTTGATTTTCTCGGTGGTCGCGTGCTGTCCCAATACGATTAAGGCAGGATCCGGGGAGAAAACGCGCATGATGAGGAAAACTAAAATCGAGACGCAAAAGAGTACCGGAATCAGCATCAGCAGTCGTTTTATAAAATAGACAAGCACGTTGTTCCTCGTTTTCGTAATACGGTAAAAAGCCCGACAAACCATGGACTGCACGGTTTGTCCTTAAATAGAAAAGTATAGCGGTCTTTTTTAAGCTTAAAAGCATCTTTGAAAAGAATAAGGAGACTTTTAAGCTGTAAACGACAAGGCCTCGCCGGATGGTGCGGGGCCTTTAAACTGTCTATTATAACCTATTTTTGACGGTTATTCTTTGACTACGTCTTTGAAGAAAGTCATTCCGACTTGATGAACGCTGAAGTTCTTGATGTTAGGACGGTATGCTGCAATTACTTGAGCGTGGGAGATAGGGAGAAGGGCTGCTTCGTCGGCCATGATCTGCTCGGCTTTATGATAAAGCTCGTTGCGCTCGGGACCGTCTTTTAACTCAACGCCTTTGGCAATCAAGGCACGGTATTCGTCGTTATACCACAAGCCGTTGTTGTTGATAGGATCGTCGCTTGCAAAGAGATTTAAGAAGTTATCGGGATCTCCGTTATCACCTGTCCATCCCATAAATCCGATATCCCACTCGGCGGTTGCAAGTTTGTTTTTGTATGTGGCCCAGTCATAAGCTAAAACTTCGGCCTTCACGCCAACTTTGTCAAAGTAAGATTGAACGGCTTCAGCTAAAACCTGTCCGCCTACCGGATTGTAGAAGCGGGCGCCGGTGTAGGTGAGGATCTTGATGGTGGAAACGCCTTTTTCCTTTAAGATCTTAGCTGCTTCCTGAGGATTGTACTGTACCTGTTTGACGTCAGGGGAGTATCCCGGAACGAAAGGAGGAAGCAGAGTATTGGCCGGTGTGGCATATCCTTTATAAAGAGTTGCTACCATTTCGGGAACGTTGATGGCCATGGATAAAGCACGGCGTACGTCCTTGTCTTTGGTAATAGGATTCTTGGTAACGTTGATGTTATAGAACATGAAGTTAACGTTCATGCCGTCGGTCTTGAAAATCATATTGCCGCTGTCTTCAATTTGTTTGATGACATTGGCATCAAGTCCGCTGATGATATCAACTTCGCCGTTGTTTAAGGCAACTACGCGGGCTGAGGTTTCAGGCATGGTACGGAAAATGATGTTTTGTACGGCAGCTTTTTCACCCCAGTAGTCTTCGTTGCGGGTAACAATTACTTGCTGGCCTCTATCCCAGGCAACGAATTTGTATGGTCCGGTGCCGCAAGGGTTTTGCATCAGGTTATTGTTGTACTTCTTAAGTGCGGTAGGACTTGCCATCGGAGCAGAGTACAGCATGGCCATATTGTGCAGGAACGGAGTTGACGGCTTTTTAAGATTGATTCTTACGGTGTATTCATCAATAACTTCGGTGCTTTTAACATCGCCGTACACCAGCCCTGCGTATGACATTTTAGGAACGAGGTTTTCCGGCATCTGACGATCGATGTTGAATTTTACGGCCTCAGCATTAAACGGAGTACCGTCGTGGAATTTGACGCCCTGACGGAGTTTAAAGGTGTAGCTTAATCCGTCCGGGGAGATCTCATAACTTTCGGCAAGCTGTGGCTCTACTTCGGTGTTGCTGTTTTTAAAGCGCAGCAAGCTTTCGTAAATGTTACCGATGATTTTTCCCGAGTCGTTGTCATCGACTAAGGCAGGATCGAGTCCTAAAGGATCGGTTGAGGTTGCATAGAAAATATTGTCTTGAGGTTTACGTGATAATGCTGCCTCAGCTGATGAAATGCATCCGGCGGTAAAAACGACGGCAAGAGCTGCGGCTATCATGCGGTTTTTGGTGAGAATATTCATGAATAAAAGTTCCTGCTGTAAAAAACGAAGGAATTTTAAGATTTTTTCGTATGTTTTACTAAAAAACAAGCAAACGAAGGCAAATTTATGAGCTAAGAACAAATATTTGCCGGAACAAAAAGGCGCGTAATAATGTCGATTTTAAACAAGTAATAAAATTTTTGTTAAAATTCAATTAGTTATTAATAAATATAAAGCCTCTCTTTAAGATAAAGCCTGTTTTTCCTGAAAAGAGATTTTTGCACCAAAAAGGTGAAAAATCTTGCAACTGCATCTATATCGCAGATTTTTTTCATAAAAAGATTAACATCTCATTAAATTAGCTTAACAATCAGTTAAGAACTTTTTGTCTGTTAGGCAAAAAGAACGAGAATAAGCAAAATTTTTTAAAGAAAGATTTGATAATTTTTGGAGTTTGTATGTTATCCGGTGTAAAACGTGCTTTGCTTGCCGTAAGTGCGGTATCAATGATTTTCGTTGCATCCGCCTCTGTGGCTGATGATGACAAGACTTATATTATTGCTTGCGACGCAGCCTATGCTCCTTTCTCCTGGGAACAGGACGGTAAATATGTCGGTATCGATGTTGAAGTTCTTGACGCTATCGCTAAAGCTTCAGGTTTTAAATATGAATTAAAGCCGATGAACTTTGAAGGCGTTATTCCGGGGCTTATTTCAGGTCAGCTTGACGGAGCTATTGCCGGTATTAATATGAATGATGAGCGCCGTAAAATTTTGGATTTCTCAGACGGCTATTTTGACTCGGGACTTTCCGTTATCGTTAAAGAAGATTCCAAGATTAACACTATCGAGGATTTAAAAGGAACTCGTGCTGCGGTTAAAAAGGGTACTACCGGCGCTTTGTTCGTAGAAAGTATTGCCGATAAAGATAACGTAACCGCTCAGTATTACACTTCATCCCCCGAGACAATGATGGCAGTTAAAAACGGCTATGCCGATTTCTTATGCGAGGACTACCCTGTTATTGCCTATCAGATAAAGATCGGTGTCCAGAAGGGATTGCGTATTGCCATTCCGCGTGTATCTGGAACCCCTCAGTACGGTTTCGGCGTCAAGAAAGGCACTCATGAAGAACTTATCAAGATGTTCAATGACGGTCTTAAGACGATTAAAGAGAACGGCACTTACGACAAGATTGTAGGTCAGTATCTTTAATTAGGTAATAAATAAGAATGGAACCCCGGCGTTGAACGGGGTTTTTTAATTTGTTTTCTTGTGAGTATTTTAAGTAAAATAATTCAACCTTTTAAAATAAAGGCGCGGATAAAAAATCTCTCAAGAGAGTTGAGTTATTTTAATTGCGCATAGTAAAAAAATCGTATAGGCCTTTTGTTCATGAGCGACTATTTTTCACTGTTTATTGATTGCTTTCCTGATTTGATGATGGGTTTGGGCGCAACCTTGCTGATTGCCGTTGTTTCAATGTTTTTTGCATTTATCATCGGCATGATCTTGGCTTTGATGGGACTTAGCCGTTATAAGGGCTTAAAAGCGATTTATTATTCATATGTAGCTTTTATCCGCGGAGTGCCGGTTCTTATTTTTGCATTGTTTCTTTTCTTCGGTGTCGGCGGACTTTTAAATATTCAGTTTAATCCGATAGTCGCAGGTATCATCACCTTATCCATAAATGCTTCAGCCTTTTTGGCCGAGATTTTTCGCGGCGGCATTCTTGCCGTGGATAAAGGGCAGATTGAAGCGGCAAGAAGCTTGGGTTTCGGTTATTTCAGAACTATGCGCTATATCGTTTTGCCTCAGGCTTTGCGCATTATGGTTCCGCCGTTAGTTAATCAATTTATCAGTACACTAAAAGACACGTCTATTTTGTCAGTTATAAGCGTGCGCGAACTTACCATGAATTCTCAAATCATTATTGCCCGCAATTTCCGTCCTTTTGAAGTGTACTCTTATGCGGCATTTATTTATTTTCTGGTTATTTTGCTTATCGCCATTGCTGCCAAGTACATTGAAAAGAAGATGAATGAATCTAAAATCCGTCGCTAATCTGCGAGTGTTTGTTTTTAAGATGCAGTAAAGCTGTTTAGATCTTAAAGTGCTATTTTTGCAAGTTTTTGAGTAATGTTCTACTGTTAAAAAATTGGCTTTAAAAAGATTAAAAGCAGAAAAGCTTTGCCAATTATTTGAAATTTGAGATTTTTAGTGAACGGATTTGTATCTTTGTTGCAATTGTTGTTATTGACATCCTCACCGGCCTAGAGGCCGGAGATCCTAGCGCTAAACAAACAATACTGCTATTG
>NZ_GL830940.1 GCF_000188195.1 Succinatimonas hippei YIT 12066 | reverse complement strand
CAACCCTCGAATATCAGAGTGGTCAAGCCCCGTGCAATGCCCCCAAGGAACGCTAAAAAATCTTCCCAATACCCCCTTGACAGAGGGTCACTCATATCAGCAGTAGGAATCATCAGCCTTTAGGCCGGTGAGGATGTCAATCCTGATATTCTGATCCTTCGTCGGTACCGCAGAGAGAAAAACACTGTGGTATGATTAACTTTTTAGAAATGTTGAAGAATTGATTTAAAGATCCTGCCTTAATATGTCGGAAACTACAGATAAAAATAAATTAAGTTTAGAAGGCATCGAGCAGATGCCGCTTGAACGATTTGCCGAGAATGCTTATTTAAATTACTCAATGAACGTGATCCGCGATCGCGCGCTGCCGTCCGTAAGTGACGGCATGAAGCCCGTGCAGCGCAGAATCATTTACGCAATGGCCAAGCTCGGAATCGGACCGAAGGCAAAACACGTAAAGTCTGCTCGTACCGTAGGTGAAGTGTTAGGCAAGTACCACCCTCACGGCGACAGCGCCTGCTATGAGGCTATGGTATTGATGGCCCAGCCTTTTTCTTATCGCTATCCTTTAGTTGACGGACAAGGAAATTGGGGTGATGTCGAGGATCCCAAGTCTTTTGCGGCAATGCGCTATACCGAGTCGCGCTTATCGATTTACTCCGACATCCTTTTACAGGATTTAAACACCGGCTGCGTTGATTTTATTCCAAATTTTGACGGTACGGCTGAAGAGCCCAAAGCATTACCTGCCCGTTTGCCCAATATTCTTTTAAACGGAACTACGGGGATTGCTGTCGGTATGGCTACCGATATTCCTCCGCATAATTTAACCGAGGTGGCCAATGCTGCTGTTTACCTGCTGGAAAATCCTGAGGCAAGTGTTAACGACTTAATGCAGTTCGTTCAGGGGCCTGATTACCCTTGCGGCGCTGAAATTATTACGCCTAAGTCTGATTTGCTTAAGATGTACGAAACTGGCAAAGGTATAGTTCGTCAACGCGCAGTTTATAAAGTAGAGAAGGAAGGCATTGTGGTAAGTGCGCTGCCTTTCCAGGTGTCCGGCGGTCAGGTTGAGAAGCAGATTGCCGATTTGATGGCAAAGAAAAAGCTGCCGATGGTATCTGATTTAATCAATGCCTCCGATCATAACAATCCCTGCCGTTTGATAATTGTTCCCCGTTCCAATCGAATTGATTGTGATGAGCTGATGAATCATCTGTTTGCCGTGACGGATTTGGAATCTACTTATCGCGTTAATCTTAATATCCTGGGACTTGACGGCAAGCCGCAGGTCAAGAATTTAAAGCAGATTTTAAGCGAGTGGCTGGTTTTCCGTCAGCAAACGGTGACAAAACGTTTGTCAAAACGTCTTGATAACGTTGAAAGAAGACTGCATTTGCTTGAAGGATTGCTTGTGGTTTTCTTAAATCTCGATGAGGTTATAAGAATCATTCGTGAAGAAGAAAATCCTAAAGCAAAACTTATTGAACGCTTTAATCTTACTGAAGCACAGGTGGAGTATATCCTTGAGACCAAGCTGCGCCAGCTTGCCCGTCTTGAGGAAATGAAGATAAAGGAAGAGCAGGAAAAGCTTTTAGCGGAGAAAAAGAAACTTGAGTCTCTTTTAGGCAGTCAGGCCCGCCTTAAGACTTTTATTAAAAAAGAAATTTTAGCTGATGTAAAACTTTACGGCGATGAGAGACGCTGCCCGGTAGTGGAGCGATCTGAGGCTGTGGCTTTTTCTGAAGATGATTTGATGCCGAGTACTCCCGTAACCGTAATTTTGTCTAAGATGGGGTGGGTACGTCAGGCAAGTGAATATAACGCCGATGCCGAGCATATGACGTATAGGGCCGGTGACGGTTTTAAGGATAAGGCCTCCGGAAGAAGCAACCAGCAGGCCGTGTTCATTACTAATTTAGGCAGGGCGTATAGTGTCGATATCCGCGAGCTGCCGTCAGCTCGAGGTCAAGGGGAGCCTTTGTCCTCAAAGGTAAACTTGCAGCAAGGCGAGTTTGCTGAGTATGTAATCATCGGTCAAAGTAATGATTATTTCTTGCTTGCAAGCGATAAGGCATACGGCTTTATCTGTAAATACGAAGATATCCTGACAAGACTTAAAGGCGGACGAGCTTTAGTTTCGCTCGATGCGGATGCCAAGCTGTTTGCTCCTATTAAGTTAAGCGATAAGTCAAGCGATCTTTTGGCAGTGGCAAGCCGTCAGGGTAAGCTTTTAATTTATAAGGCTGAGGATTTGCCGGTACTGCCCCGCGGCAAAGGCAATAAACTTATATCAATAGCAGGAGCCAAGCTTGATATGGGCATTGACGGCGTGGCAGCTGTAGCTGTGCTGCCGGAAGGATCTTCCATTATCATTCACTGCGGTAAGAGGATCCTTAATTTGTCTGCCTCTGAAATAACAGAAAGGCTGTCGGTACGCACGAAACGCGGAGACACGCTGCCTCGCGGCTTCCAGAAAGTCGATTGCATTGAGGTGGTAAAGGCAAAAACAAACAGCAGTGAAGAAGATCCGGCGATATTGGAATTTTCTTTGGAGTAAAAAATGAGATACCCGTTAATAGCCATACGCGTCCTGATTTTATTTGTGATGGCGTTAATTTGGCTGGTGCTCGGCTTATGCGTTTGTCTGTTTAGACCGTTTAACCGTAAAAATGTCTATGCTTTGACGCAGATGCTGCGTTTGGCGCAAGGAGTTATAGGGGTTAAAGTCATCTTGGATTTTGACGTTAAAACGGTACGTTCCAAGATGCCGGCGATATTCGTCGGTTTGCATCAAAGCAATTGGGATATCGTGACCATGGCGGACTTACCGCAGCCGGGGTTGGTTTGCGTCGGGAAAAAGAGCCTTCTTTATACTCCGATTTTCGGAATATTGTTTTTCTTGTCGGGAAACGTGCTTTTGGATAGAGAACATCGCGCTAAGGCCGGAGATACTTTTTTAAAGATTGTGAAAAAGATTAAAAACGGTTTATCGATTTGGATGTTTCCTGAAGGTACTCGTTCAGGCTACGGTCCTGTCGGTAAGTTTAAATCTGGGGCTCTGCATACGGCGCTGCTTGCTAAAGTGCCGATTATTCCCTTCGTAACCTCTACTTATGCCGGTCAAATTGATTTGGGACGATGGGATAACGGTGAAATCAAGATAAAGTTGCTGCCGATAATTGAAGGTTCGTCCTTAAATCGTCAAAGCCTGGTAAGTGATACTAAGGCTCTGCAGGATGAGATGATAAAAGCCATGCATGAACTTGATAAGACGGTAAGAAGACCTGAAGGCTATAAAATGCCTCCAGGACGTTAAGAAATGCGGTGTTTTTGTATTGTTAAATGATGTACCAGAAAGGAGCGAAGATACTGCCTAAGAATGAGTCTAAAGCAAAGATCACCAAAACGACAATCATCAGGGAGATATCTATAACTCCGATAGGCGGGATTAATTTTTGTACCGGAGCAACCAAAGGTGCTGACATTTGGTACATGAGATAGCTTATAGAACGGGTACTCGGCAGCCATGAGCATAATGCCTGCACGATTAAAATCATGAGCATAAGATAGCCAAAGCACTTAACGCAGGTAAGAACCGACATTAAAAGTCCTATTTTAATCGGCAGAATGTTGGTAATAAGGCACAGACCGACCCAGAAAACCAAGTCAAGCACAAATGCGACGACAATACCGCCTACAAAGAAATTTTTAATATGCAGACGACGGATAAAGTCGATATTGCATATGGGGTTAGTGAGCTTTAACACTGATTGCGTAAGCGGATGATAGTAATCGGCACTAGATGACTGCAGCAGAAAGCGCAGCAAAAAGAGCATGGTAAAAGCTTGAACTACTAATAAAATTAAAGAAAAAGTACTCATTAAAACATTTCCTCAAATAAATGGGTCTTTTTCATGCAGGCTTTAAAGACTTCTTCTATCATCTCTTCGAATTTAAAAGCAGTCATTTGCTGCAATCCTTCATAAGTGGTACCGCCCTTTGAGGTTACGGCTTCACGCAGAGCGCTTATAGGAGTCTCGTGATTATGAATAACCATGGAGGATGTGCCTAAACCTAATTGTTCAACGATTTTTCTTGCATCGCTTTGACTAAATCCGTATCGAATGCACTCATGTTCAACTGCTTCAAAGAAGCGGTATAAGAAAGCAGGAGCAGATCCTGCCAAAGCACCGATAGCGTTTATTCCTTCTTCAGAATTAAGCCGGCAGAGCATGCCGAGAGGTTCTAATAAAGAGGAGATTAATTTTTTATTTTTATCGTCAATCCCGTTTTCAAAATAAATGCCGGTGATGCCTAAGCCGATTTTAGCAGGGGTACTGGGCATTATTCTTACGATATAAGGGGCAGCGGTCAGGCGTCTGATACTTGCGATCTTAAAACCTGCTGCCATCGATACCAAGATTTTTGCTGAAAAATCGATGCCGTTATCTTTAAGTTCTTGAAGAACCGAAGTAAGCATTTGCGGCTTTACGCCTAAGAAAATAATATCGCTTTCTTTTGCCGCTTCTACGTTTGAGGTAGTAATTTTTGCTTTTTTATCGGCAAACTTAGCAAGCTTTTCAAGATGCGGGCCGCTTACATAAATATCATCAGCATCTTTATGGGCTCTTTTTATTCCGTCAAAGATGCAGGATGACATATTGCCGCCGCCGATGAATGCAATTTTGCTCATGTCTTTTCCTATAATTTACCGTAATTACGGGCTCCGAAAATAGCGGTTCCGATCCTTATTTCGGTAGAGCCTTCCTTTATTGCCAAATCCATATCATGGGTCATACCGATTGAAAGGATATCAAAATGGGGAAGTTTTTGCTTAAGTGAATTAAATGTTTCGTGGAGTTTGACAAAGCTTTTATCAATAATTTCCTTATCGGCTGTGTCTTCTGCAACACCCATAAGTCCGCATAATTCAAGTTGCGGCAGATTTTGAACTTCGTTTATAAGCACATCAAGATCGGCATATGAACAACCGGATTTTTGCTCTTCATTACTGATATTTACTTGAATGAGGACTTTTAAAGGCGGCAGGTTTTTAGGTCTCTGATCGCTTAAACGCTGAGCGACTTTCAAGCGATCGACGCTTTCTACTATGTCAAAAAGCTCTGCAATGTGTTTGGTTTTATTGGACTGAATCGGTCCGATAAAGTGCCATACGATATCTTTATATCCCATTTCTTTGATTTGCGGGATTTTATCTTTGGCTTCGGAAATATAAGATTCGCCAAAGTGCCTTTCGCCGGCGTTATATGCCTCAATAATTTGAGAAATCGGTTTGGTTTTGCTGACGCAAAGTAAAGTAAGGTCATTTTGAGATCTTTCTGCTCTTTGCAGACAAGAATTAATCTCATCATGCACCTTTTTTAAATTAGACGTGATATTCTCTAGCATTTTAGAAAGTTGACTCATTTTCTGGGTTGTTGCAGTATTATACGAGCATTTTGATTCGTTAAAGAAGAGGTAGGAGTATGTTCTTTATCGATCCTGAAGTTTGCACCGGATGCGGTGAGTGCAAGGATGCTTGCCCGTGCGATGCTATTTCCGAGGATGAAAACGGTCGCTGTGTTATTGATACCGATTTATGTGCAGATTGCGGGGCTTGTCTTGATGTATGTGAGTTCGGATCAATCTTTGAAGCTTCCCAAGAGGAAATTGACAGTCTGAAGATTTAGTCCAAGCCTTGTGTTTGAGGCTTAAGTAAAAAGCTTTGGAAAATCCCTGTAGGCAATTGACATAGTCTGCAGGGATTGTTTTTTTAGCTGTTTTTATCTGCCAATCTTATGGCATTGCCGGTAGTTTGATTAAGAATCGTAACGTCAAGGCGGTTGAACGGAATATTGATGTTAGCTTCGTTAAAGCGCTTTAAGGTATTGACGTTGAGGTAATCGACGGTATTTTTACGATCTCCGATTTTTTCTACGAATACTTCAACTTTAAGAGTGATGGCACTTGCGTCCATGCTGTTTACATAAATCTTATACGGTTTTTCACGTGATAAGTAAGGGCAGCGTAAGACAATGTGCTCTAAAATCTTCTTTGCTTTAACCGGATCGGCACTGTAATCAATGCCGACGCTGAATTCGATCATCGTTATAGTATTGGATAAAGACCAGTTGGTAAGTTCGGTGGTAATGAATTCACGGTTGGGGATCACGACTTCTTTATTATCAAAAGATACGACTGTGGTTGCACGAATACGGATTTTGCTTACGGTTCCTGATAGATTATTGATGGTGATGATATCGCCTACGCGTATTTGTCTTTCAAACAAAATGATAATACCTGATACGAAGTTGGCGAAAATTTCCTGGAGTCCAAAGCCAAGACCTACCGATAAAGCGGCAACGAGCCATTGCAGTTTATCCCAGCTAAGTCCTAAGGCTCCTGCCGTACAAATTATACCCAGTGCGGTAATGATGTAGGAAGTTAAAATCTTAGCCGTATAGCTGGTACTTTGATGGGCAGAGGCTACTCTCAATCTGAAAATTCGTTCCAGAATCGGCGGCAGATTACGATACAGGACAATCGTAATTAAGATAATAATTGCTGCTGAGAAGATGTTGGCAAGGGTTAAAACCGGCAGATCTTTTATTTCTCCGTTTATTGTCACGGAATTTGACCATAAAGTTACGGTATTTAGATAGCCCAAGGCACTGGTTAAGTCTTTCCACAGCTGATACAAAAATGCTGCGGTAATGCATAAGAGGATAATATTGATAAGTTTAAAAGCTTTGTTGTTGATAAATTCAAAACGCAGCTGCTCGATTTTTTCCTTCCCCTTCTTTGAGTTGTCAATAACGGCAAAACCTGGAGCTTTGATTCTTTCCGATTCTTTTTGCAAGGCGATAGCTTTGGTTTTAGCTAAAAGCTTAGCCTCAGCCACAAGCAAAGTACGGCGAACAATATTGCTTACAAGCACATATCCGCAGCATATATAGAAAGAAAACATGATACGGTTTATAAGCTTAGTTGCAGTGTAATAATATCCTAAAGCGATCATTCCGAAGAGAACAAGCGGACCTGCGATTAAAACGATGCTTTTTATATAGTCAAAAAGAGAGAAATCTTTTTGTTCAAAGGTGTTTTTAATAAATTGAGCTACTTTTATTACGATATAGAAGCTGGCAATCAGTACTAAAGTGTAGCCTAATATATCTCCTGTGGTTTTGTCGGGCTCTATTTCGCGGATATTGGTGATGACCAGAATCGGAAACATTCCCGTAAAGATTCGTTTTAAAACGGCATGGTACTGTTTTGCTTTGTCAGGCGGCAGTGAAAAATGACGCTGGGCAAGAGAGTTTAGATTTAATACTTTAATAAAGAATGTGAAAAGGAACGAGTGCCACAAAATCATGGCACAGGCATGAACCTGATTGAGCGGTGAATCAATAGTAACTAAAACAATAAGAGCCCCTATCCATGTAAGGGCTACGGTTTGAGGAATCACCAAAAGTAATTGGCATAATACTGATAACGGGGTTACGTAAAAATTATCACTTTGCTTATCGAGTTTTAATGCGGCTTTATTGTCTATGCGCAGTATTGTCTCTTTTAATGAATTGACAATAAGGGCAATCACGGTAAGCGGAATTAAAAAGATAAGAAGAGGTGCAGTACGCGCTTTGTTATCAAGCGTGAACATTAAAGAAGAATTAAAATTGGTAAGCTGGGCTTTAGCCATCGGGATAAAGCTGGTGAAGTAGTCAGAGCTTAGAGGATAGTTGCTTTTTAACCAGAATAAATGTTCATTTATGGTTGAAAGAATATCGGTTTTTAAAGAGGTAAATTCGGAATATTTAATTTTCAGACTCATAGCCGAGGTTGATGCTTCGGTCATGGATTGATAAAGCTTATCGTATAAATCTTTGCGCTGCTTGATGAGTTTTTCCAGATCTTGTTTTACAGGAGATAAATCAGGATCTTTTTTCGTCATTGCATTGACGTAACCTGCGGTATCGAAAAGAGAATCACGATAATTTCTCAGATCGTAAAGCCATAAATTAAAATTAGGCAGAAGCTCGTCTAAATTTAAAGATAATTCAATATTCGGAATTTCCTCAAGCTGGCGGTTTAACAATCTTGAAAGAATGAGGTTACCGTCAATGCGGTTAATTTGCTCATCAATATCTGATTTTATCTGTTTGACGGTTTCAAGAGCTGCTTCGACATCGTGCAGCTCCCGATTTATTTGCACGTTCTGCTGCAGTTGTTTGTCAATATAGCCTAAAAGCTGGTGGTTGATTTCAATCTCTTTATTAAGCGCAGGGCTATCGCTTATGACATTATCATTAATATCTGTATTTGATATATTTTCAGTTAAAAGCTGATTCTGCAATACCTGAGCTTTTCTTAGATACTCTTGGTAATATTGGTTCTTTATCGTGGCGGTGCGTATTTTATAGGTCGCCATATCCTGAAGCTTTGTTAAAAATAAGGTCTTTTTTTGTAAAAAATCATTTTCCTTATTTAATATTTCGATATGTTTTTCAATTACGGATAAATCAAAAGATGAAAGCGGTGATTCGGGATTATTAAGCTTATCAGTAAGATTTTGTAAGGTTAGAGCGTTTTCTGAAATAACGGTTTGAGCCTTGCTGGGCAGCGTTTGCAGATTATTAAAATCGGAATTGGCACTTGACAGATCGCTTTGTGCCTCTCTTTGCTTTAAAGTAAGATCATTGATAAGCAAGTTCAGCTCATCGGTGTTTTTAGCGGTAATTTCGGGTGCTCCGCGGCCGTAGTCAGAATTAGCCCGGTTAAATTCGTATTCAAGAGCGGAAAGAATTTTGTCGGAATTTTTTTGAATAAGGTCAAAATCTTCTATCTCTTTATTAAGGGTTGCTTCCTTTTTCAGCAGATCCGCAGCGTTGTTAAGTTCTGAAAGCTTAGTGCTTTTTTCTTCATCGCTAAGATTGGCGTCGGAATTAACTGCCTCTATTTGTTTGTTGATTACAGAAAATGATAAATCAGCAGCTTGCACTGTAGGATTTAGGGCCAAAACAATTGTAAAGAAGGCAAATAAAAAAATATTTTTAAGTAATGATGAATTGAACATTTTGAATCTGTGAAATTAAAAATAAATCTCTTTTATTATAGACATTTTTCATCTAAGTCTTTTTTTAGTGATAAGATTGCGCGAATTAAAAAGGTAAAAATTGAATTTTCTTGATTTTTATCTTGTTTTTTTACTATGCAGAAAAATTAGATTCAGTTTTCTTTCAGGAAAAAAAGCAATAGGATGCATAAAAGCTTGCATATTGCTGTTTTTATCTGTAAAATACTGGCCCACTATCCCATAACGGGTTTATTTTGCATTGATTTTGTAAACTGCGGGAGCACAACTCCTGCAAATTTTTCGGAGTTTGAGCCATGTACGCGGTTATTTTTTGCGGCGGCAAGCAGCACAAGGTCTCCGAGGGCGACGTGCTTAGCGTCGAACTCCTCGATGCCGAAGCTGGAAGCACTATTGATTTGGACAAAGTCCTTTTGATTTCTGACGGCACCAATATTAAAGTTGGCGCTCCTTACCTCGAAGGCGCAAAGGTTTCTGCCAAGGTATTGGGCGTTCACGGCGGTGAGAAGATTAAGATTGTTAAATTCCGTCGTCGTAAGCACCACCAGAAAGTCACTGGTCATCGTCAGTGGTACACCGATTTAGAAATTACCGGTATTTCCGAGTAAAGGAGTTAGGGAAAAATGGCACATAAAAAAGCCGGCGGTTCCGTTCGTAACGGTCGCGATTCTCAAGGTCAGCGTCTCGGCGTAAAGCGTTATGCCGGTGAAGTAGTCAGCGCAGGCAGCATCATCGTTCGTCAGCGCGGCACTCATTTCCATCCGGGTACTAACGTAGGTATCGGCCGTGATGACACTTTGTTCGCCAAGAAAGACGGCAAAGTCGAGTTCGTTACCCGCGGTCCTAAGAACCGTAAGTTCGTTCAGATTGTCGAGGCTGAAGTAGCCTAAGCGATCCGCGGATCAAAGAGCCTCGCAATTGCGGGGCTTTTTCATATCCGAATATCATTTTCATTGTAATTCCTGCCTTAAAATTTTTGTCTATACTGTTAATTGCCTTAGTGTTTAGGAATTAAGATTTGCCTTAAAAGCGAAGAGGGACTTTAAATGAAGTTTGTTGATGAAGCCACGATTCGTGTGGAAGCGGGAGACGGCGGAAACGGATGCGTCAGCTTTCGTCGTGAAAAATATGTACCGCGCGGCGGTCCGGACGGCGGTGACGGCGGCGACGGCGGTAATGTATATGTTGTAACCGACTCAAATCTTAATACTTTAGTCGATTATCGCTTCACTAAGTTTTATAAGGCAGAACGCGGACAAAACGGTATGAGTTCCGATTGTACCGGAGCTCGCGGTCAAGACATTTATCTGAAGGTTCCGGTCGGCACTCGTATTACTGATGCTGAGACTGCAGAAGTTTTAGGTGATTTGCGTAAAGAAAACGAAGTCTTGTGCGTGGCTCGCGGCGGACGCCACGGTTACGGCAATACCCATTTTAAGAGCCCGACCAATCGTGCGCCGCGCCAAAAGACTAACGGTACGCCGGGAGAAAGAAGAATTTTAGATCTGGAACTGCTTTTGGTTGCGGATGTCGGTTTGCTCGGTTTGCCTAATGCCGGCAAGTCAACTTTTATCCGTGCAGTGTCGGCAGCTCGTCCTAAAGTTGCAGATTACCCTTTTACTACTTTAGTTCCTAATCTTGGAGTTGTTAAGACCGGAAACGGCGAAAGTTTTGTTATTGCCGATGTCCCAGGTCTTATTGAAGGAGCATCGGAAGGTGCCGGACTCGGTCATCGTTTTTTACGGCATTTGGAACGCTGCCGCGTGCTGTTGCATTTAGTCGATGCTATGCCGGTTGACGGCTCTGATCCTGCTCGTAATGCTCAGATTATTGAACAGGAGCTAAAACAATACGCTCACGATCTTTTTGATAAGCCGCGTTATTTGGTTTTGAATAAAGCAGATCTCGTTTCTGAGGAAGAAGCTCAAGAAATTTTATCTCGGGTGGTTGACGCCCTTGAAGTTAAGCCTGAAGAAACTTTCATTATTTCGGCTTTAAAGAATGAAAATCTTAATTCTTTGCTGCACAAAGTTCAGGATCTTGTTGATAAGGTCAAGGAAGAAGAGCGGCAGAGTCCGGAAAAGGCGGTAACTTCAGAAGAATTTGTATGGACCGAGCCTGAGAAGAAAGTCGTGCTTGAAGAGGGCGACAATGATTTTGAAGATGAAGGTCCGGAATTTATTTATAGGAACTGACCGATGATATCGCTTGAGCTTATCGTAGCGCTTGCCGATAATTTCGTTATCGGCATAAATAAAGAGATCCCTTGGCATTTAAGTGAGGATTTAAAACATTTTAAAGCCGTTACTTTAAATTCCAATATTGTAATGGGCAGAAGAACATTCGAAAGTATCGGACGCCCCTTGCCTAAAAGACGCAATATTGTAATAAGCAGGGATTTATCTTTACGGGACAAAGGCGTTGAGGTCGTTTCTTCTCTTGATGAAGCATGTCGTCTCGTAGAAAAGGCGCCTAAAGAAGGATTTCCTTGTGACCGTCTTATTGTAATAGGCGGAGAGCGCCTTTATAAAGAAGCATTGCCAAAGGCTAAAGTTCTGCATTTGACGCGTATTCACCGAAGCTTTGACGGTGATACTTATTTTCCGGATTGGCAGAATCTTCCTTTTAAAAAATCTTCATCAGAAGATCATTTCTCCGATGAATGCGGTTTTGCCTATACTTTCGAAACCTGGACTTTAGGCTCTGTGTAGCCAAGACTTTTTATGCGATAGGTTTTGTCCGTGTCAAAACACCAGCAGCTTAGCCTATCGCCCCATACACAGCCTGTGTCAAGGGCTTTTACAAAAGGTCTTTGACATTTTGCACCAAGAGCTGCCCAATGCCCGAAAACCAAAGTGTACTGTTTCTTTTTACGCTGCATCGGGTTGCCTAAATCAAACCATGGATAAAGACCGTCATTTTTTACAAGTTCGGGGCTTATAGCGTTATTTTTAAAATCAAGTGCTCCGGTACGGTACATAAGCCGCATTCTGGTAAAAGAGTTTAATGTAAAGCGCCACAACTTTAACCCTGATAAGTTTTCATTGTAAATGTTGGGTTCATCACAGTACATATTTGCAAGTAAAATTTTGCGTCTTAAATCGTCACGTATAACCTTACAGGTTTCTTTAGCTGCCTTTTTGGCGAAAGTTAATTCCCATAACGGATAAATACCGGCATGGGCTACGCATAACAGCTTGGTTTTATGGATAAATAAAAGCGGTGAATTAATAAAGTATTTCACGATATCGGCACAAAGAGGAGAGTCTAAAATGACCTGCAGGTTGTCTTTCGGACGCGGAGTAACTATACCTTCGGCTACTGCTAAAAAATTCAAATCGTGATTGCCGAGCACGGAAACCGTGTTTTTCATGCTCATGACGGCTTTCATGGTTTCCACAGGGAAAGGACCGCGACCGATTAAGTCTCCGGTAAGAAGAAGTTCGTCTTTTGCTTCGTCAAATTTTATTTCTTCAAGCAATGCCATGAACTCGTTGTAGCAGCCATGGACATCTCCGATGCAGTATGTTGCCATTAAAAAACCTCGTGCTATATTTGTTAAAATGTTAGCACATCTTTTTGATACTCAAACCAAGTAGTAGATTTTAATCATAATATTGATCTTGATTTCCTCTTTTGGGGATTAAGGTTCCGTATTTGAGTTGTGTATGCCGCGAATTGCCGTTAATTTTATCCGTGATCGATTGATCCCTGCTGTAAATATTGAAGCTTTCATTGGCCAATACGTTACTTTAAAGCGTCAAAGCAGTAATAATTACACCTGCTGCTGTCCGTTTCATCATGAGAAGACTCCTTCGTTCGTGGTAACGCCGTCAAAGCAGATGTTTTATTGTTTCGGCTGTAAAGAGCACGGCAATGCCATAGATTTCGTCATGAAGTTTAAAAATTTAAGCTTCGTTGAAGCTGTTGAGGAAGTGGCACAGTTTGCAGGTCTTAATGTTGAATACGAACAAGGCAGCGGCGGTTTTGAAAAAGCGGATACGTATAAGCTTTACTATGAGCTTATGGACAGATGCGCTTCATATTTTGTCAAATGCCTGAGTTCATCTCCTGAAGGCAAAGATTACTTTATAAAAAAACGCGAATTAAGTGAAGACACGATAATTAAAGCGCGTTTGGGATATGCTCCGGATAGTTGGGATTATATTCATAATATTGCAAAAAATACTGATGAGTATAAAAAGCTGATTGAGCTTGGCATGGTCGTAGACAAAGGAGATCGCTCTTATGCGATGTTTCGCGGCCGGGTGATGATCCCTATAATCGACGGACGAGGCCGGGTTATTAGTTTCGGCGGAAGAACCTTAGGAGATGCCAAGCCTAAATATTTGAATACGGCAGAAAGCCCCATTTTCAGAAAGCGTCATGAATTGTTCGGTCTTTATGAGACTCTCCAGGCAAATCGCAATCGTCCTGCCCGCATCGTGATTGTTGAAGGATATATGGATGTCATTGCCTTGCGTCAATTCGGCTGTTCTTTTGCGGTGGCATCATTGGGTACGGCAACTACAAAAGAACAGATGGAATTGATGTTTCGGTACACCAAACAGGTGGTTTGCTGTTATGACGGTGATTTTGCCGGACGTAATGCTGCCTGGCATGCTCTTGAAACTGCGACTGCAGTTTTAAAAGCGGATAGGGAAATCCGTTTTGCATTTTTACCTCCAGAGCACGATCCTGATTCTTTAGTGCGCGCAGAAGGCTTGTCGGCTTTTACCCGAACTTTAGACGCGTCGGTGTCTTATCCTGAATTTTTAATTAAGCATATAAGCGATAAATACGATTTAAGCGATCCGGGACAGAAATCGCCGTTTTTAAATGAGGTTTTGTATTTTATTCGCAGAATTCCTGAAATGACGCTGCAGGCAGTTTGTGTGTCGGAACTTGCTAGGAAAGCAGGACTTGAAGAAGATCTTCTATATGAAATGCTAAAGTCAGTAAAGCTAAATTCTCGTGACGAAAAGGAGTGGGAAAAAGAAGCGGGTTCTATGAAAAAAGAAGGTACCGTAAATCTATTGACAACACCGATGCGCAGACTTATCGCCTTTATTTTACAGCAGCCGACTTTAGTTTCAACCGTGTATGAACGATTTAACCTTGATAAATTGCAGCACCTGTGTAAGGACGCTGCTATCAAAGGAAATGTCGATTTAAGTCTTTTTTTGAATTTGATTAAAGAAAAGCCCGATATAACTCCTGCAGGTTTTATTGAGACCGTTCGCGGCAGTGTGCGAGAGAAATATGTAAGAAATTTAATTGAAGCAGAATTTATTCCTAAAAAAGCCGACGGCTCCGAGTTTTCTCCGGAAGTCAGGGCTGACTTATTTTCAAAACTCATAAAAGAAACGCTGGGGATGCCGCTTAAACAGGAAATTGAGCGGCTGCGGCTTCGCGGAGACAGCATCACAAAAGAGGAAATGGAGGCTATGTCTTTATTAAATCGTATGCTGACAAAACACGGGATAAGCTAGCTTAATGCGCTATTTTTGTTTGCTTAAGGTTATGGATATGTGCTATTTTCCTTATTTCTCTTCACCAAATAGAGTTTTGCATGTATAATAGCGACACTTATCAAGTGGCCCTTTAGCTCAGTTGGTTAGAGCAAACGACTCATAATCGTTGGGTCCCCAGTTCGAGCCTGGGAAGGGCCACCACCTTAGAGATATCTTTTCCCCTTCTTTTCTGCATCTCTTATAAGAAGTTTCGTTTTGCAAAAGCAAAACGGCGCATTTTCATATACGCCGTTTTAACTATGATTATAATTGAAAGAGCTTATTCAAGCGGACACTCACTCTTGCTTTGAGCGACTGCAGTACGATAACGAGTACCGTCAAAAACTTGCAGCTGATAAGAGCCGTTATTATTAATCATGCGAACTTTTGAATTAATCTTAAATAAGCATGAATAAGGCTGATCAATTAATACAAGGCCGTTATCAGTATTTACGGTTAAGCGCATTCCGTCACCGCTTTCGGCAAATTTAGAACCAAGAAAACCTATTGCGGCACCGATTCCGGCTCCGATTAACGTTCCTTTAGAATCTCTTCCGATGGCCTGTCCGGCAATGGCGCCTGCTGCAGCTCCAAGCCCCGTGTTGGTTCCGGTTTCTATATTATTCTTTTGAACATCAATTACTTCTATATCCGTGATGACTCCCTCAGTGAAATAGCTCATTTTACCGACGGTACCGGTAGGGGTGGTGCAGCCTGCCATAAATACGGCAGAAGCTAAAAGAACGGGGCCTGCAAAACTGATAAAAGTTTTTTTATGCATAAAATTTCTCCAAATCATATAAAATCATTTTAATTTGATTTGAGATAAATGAGCGTAAAATAATATTAATTATCAAGAGTTTTCATTGCCCTATGGACACAAAAATTCTGACAGTAAGTTCTATTAATGATAAAGGTGAAGGCTTAGCGTTTACTGAGGGAAAAGAAATCTTTTTAGATAATGCTCTTCCTGGTGAAAAAGTAAATGCTGTGATCGGGGATCCTTTTGCTGCAGGATCAAAAAGGTGTCCGGGTAAAGTAGTGAGCTTTTTAACTCAAAGTGAGGATAGACGGGAACCTTTTTGTCCGTATTTTAAAGAGTGCGGCGGATGTCAGCTGCAGCATTGGTCATTAAAAGCGCAGCATCAATATAAAAAAGAGCAGATTAAAGCGGCGCTTATAAGTTGTAATATAACTGCGGATCCTGAAGATTTTGCAGATGAAAATCGTCCGCAAATCTGCCGTTACAAGACAATTCGCTACTTTAAAAATGCAGACGGAAAAATAAAAGCAGGATTTTATAAAAAGCGTTCTCACGATCTTATTGAAGTAGATAAATGTGCTCTTGAACCTGAATGGTTTAGTGCTTTTTTACAAGATATTACAGCTCTTTTTAATTCTTTTTCTCTTAAGGCTTATGATGAAATCACCCATAACGGTTTAATTCGTAATGTAATGCTGCGTGACGGTAAGCCTCAAAGGTTGGCCCTCATCTGTACGACGGATCTTTTATCTGAAGATTTACAAAAATCGCTTATTAAACTTGCTCAAAAGCATCAAATAAATTCATTAAATTATCTTGTAAATGATGCAAAAGGCAACCGTATATTAGGAGATAGATCGATAGTTCTTTTCGGTAAGGAATATATGCAGGCGGAGCTTTGCGGACATTTATTTAATGTAAGGCCTCATGCTTTTTTGCAGGTTAATCCATATGCAACTCTTGAGCTTTATAAAAAAGCGGTTGCGTGGTGCGGGGAGAATAAAGATGCTTTGGCGCTTGATTTATGCTGCGGAGTAGGAACAATGTCTTTGCTTTTAGCTGCGCACTTTAAAAAAGTAATAGGGGTTGAAATTGTGGAAGAAGCTGTTGCCGCAGCAAAAGAAAACGCTCAACTTAATAAATATGACAATGTAAGTTTTATAGCATCTGATTTAAAAAAGGTCTTATCGTCACTTATAAATGAGAACGTAAAAGCGGTGATTGCCGATCCGGCAAGAGCAGGTCTTGGGGAGGCCAATTGTCGGGCATTAAATCGCTTTAAAGGCGAGGTAAAGCTTGCTCTTATTTTTTGTTCTCTTACTGCTTTAAAGCGTGATTTACCGATTCTTTTAAAGGGCGGATGGAAAATTCATCAGATACAAGGTGTGGATATGTTTCCGCACTCTACGCATGTTGAGACTTTGGTTTTATTGGCGAAAAAATAGACATATATAGATATATATAGATTTAAATAGATAATATTTGATTTTAGGTAAAAATTCATTTCAAAACAAAATTAAGGATGAAAAACAGTAAATTTTGGGTTTTTCATCCTCATCTGAGAAATTAATACGCAATATTATTGTTGCTTATTCAATTGATATATTTTGAAAAAAGAGGAGTCGTAAAATCTAAATATTTAAATTTATGGCTGTAAATAATTCTTCTATCAATTAATGCCGAATGGGTAGGTGACCTGTTTTGTGCCATTTCGTTTCTTTTTTCAAGAACTGATACATATTAAAATTTGTAATTATTCCAGCTAAGAATTACAGCCATGTCTAAAGTACTTACGCAAACTCTTATATATGAAATTTTGTCTGTTGTCGAGGAAATTCCTGAGGGAAAGGTTGCAACATATGGGCAGATAGCAAAACTTATAGGACGCGATCGCAACGCACGGCTTGTAGGCTTTGTTTTAAGTAAAGTCGAGTATTACGGACGTTATCCGTGTCATCGGGTTGTCAATCATCAAGGCAGGACAGCGCCTATGTGGAGCGAGCAAAGAAGCTTGCTTGAACAAGAAGGCGTAGTTTTTAAATCCGACGGAAAAGTAGATTTAGACAAATGCCTGTGGAAAGTATGATTGTCGTATTTTTTTCTTCTGATTATTCTTTGAAAGCATAACAACGTATACGTACAAAATATTTGTGCTAAATTTTTACGGTTTTATAATTAATGGAAATGTTAAAAACAGACAACAAACGGGACACTAAATGATCATCGAAAATAAGACTTTTGATAATGAAAGAGCGCTGTATGGAAGCCACGATATCGTTCTTAAAAATTGCGCTTTTGACGGACCTGCTGACGGTGAAAGTGCTTTAAAAGAATGTTCTGATATTGATGCTCAAAATATTTTCTTTAATTTACGTTATCCTTGCTGGCATGTGCACGGTCTTAATATTTCCTCATCTGAGATGACGGATAAGTGTCGTGCGGCACTATGGTATTCAGATCATATTAGAATTCAAAATTCTAAGCTCCACGGTATTAAAGCTTTAAGAGAGTGCCGTAATGTAGAAATTACGGGATCTGACATCATTTCTCCTGAGTTCGGCTGGTCGGTTACTAATATTAGGATGGAAAAGAGTAAAGCGCAAAGTGAGTATTTCATGATGCGTTCTGAACATATTGAATTTAAAGAAGTTGAGTTTTCAGGAAAATATTCTTTTCAATATATAAAAGATGCGGTTTTTGATAACTGCCGCTTTGATACCAAAGATGCTTTTTGGCATGCCGAGCATGTTTTGGTTCGCGGCAGCCTTGTAAAAGGCGAATATCTTGCCTGGTATTCAAAAAACGTTACTTTTGAAAATTGCACAATTATCGGTACGCAGCCGCTTTGTTACTGTGAAAATTTAAGACTGATTAACTGCAGAATGCTTGAGACCGATTTGAGTTTTGAAAAATCTGAAGTGGAAGCCGATATTACGACTGAAGTTTTAAGTATCAAAAACCCCTCTTCGGGCATAATCAGAGTTCCTGCTGTTAAAGAAATAATTCGCGACGACCCGAAGGTAAAAGCGCGTATTGAGGTTGCAGGTAAAGTAGTGGATTAAAAGATTTTGGAGTTTTATGCAGAGCGTTAAATTAAATAACGGCATTGAAATGCCGTTAATCGGTTTTGGCGTTTTTCAAATTCCGGAAAATGAATGTGAAGATGTCGTTGTAAACGCAATTAAAAGCGGTTATCGCTTAATCGATACGGCAAGTTCATATAAAAATGAAGAGGCGGTAGGCCGCGCTATTAGTCGAGCTCAAAATGAATTAGGCGTTGAGCGTAAGGACTTGTTTGTTACGACTAAAGCTTTCATCCAAGAAATGGGTTATGACAAAACGCTTAAGGCTTTTGATGAGTCTTTGTCGCGTCTTTCAATTGACTATCTTGATTTGTATCTGATTCATATGCCTTTTGGCGATTATTACGGTTCTTACCGTGCTCTTGAATCTTTGTATAAAGAAGGAAGAGTAAAAGCTATCGGTGTATGTAATTTTTTACCAGACAGACTTCTTGATCTGTGTAATAACGTTACGGTTATCCCGCAGGTAAATCAGATTGAGCACCATCCGCATTATCAGCGCCGGGAAGATTTGGATTTAATGCAACAGTTTAACATTCAGCCTGAGGCTTGGGCTCCCTTTGCTGAAGGCCTTAAGGGAATGTTTGATGAGCCGGTGCTCAAAGATATAGCTCAAAAATACGGAAAAACTCCGGCACAGGTGATTTTGCGCTGGAATATTGAGCAAGGGATTGTTGTGATCCCGAAGACGGTGCATGAAAAGCGAATGATGGAAAATTTTAATGTCTTTGATTTTGCGCTTGATGCTCAAGATATGGCGAAAATTAAAACTCTAGATAAGAATTGTCCGTCAATGCTTGATACGCGCAATCTAAACGAAATTCGTCGCGTTTATGATTATTTAAAAAATCCGGTGCTGACAAGTTTGTAGTTGTTGCGATTTTGAATTTAAATAAAAAATTATTCTTGACTCCGCATGGAGCAAGGCGGAGTCTAGGTTTTATCAAAAAAGCTCAGCAGCTAAAACCCAAAAGGAGATCTGTGTGCGGTGGATCCTCAGGCACGGATTAAAGGGAAATACAAGGCGCAAAATGTTATTTCCTGTCTCCCCTATTATTATGAGTTTAAGATATGTTTAACTGTAAAATTTCTTCTGTCTTAAGTCCCGTTGCTTCAGCAATTTTATCTACAGACAAATTCATTTTCAGCAATGTCTTTGCCGTTTCAAGTGCTTGGGCTTTGCGGCCCTTTTCAAGACCTTTTTTAATACCTCTTTCTTCGCCTTTAAGCTCGGCAGTGCTCATATGCGAGACATAATCCATTTCATAGCGCTCGGCGGCCTCATAGCGCAGCATTTCTTCTTTATCTTTGCTAAACACTTTCTCCACCTCCGCAAGCTCTTTAAAGATGTCATCCTCAGGTATTATAACTTTACCTGCAGGAGCTTTGGCTCCTAAGTAGGTTACCTACTTTTCAAGCCTCGTCATTACACCGTGCTCTTTCTTTTGCATTATGGGAAATTCCACAAAATGAAAAGTTACGATGTCACTAAGGCGTGAATGCTCGTCATCTTCATTGAAATGATAGCATGAGTGATAGTTTTTGGTACTTAAGTGATTGTGGGTTAGGAAATTAATTATGATAACGGGTGTAAGTTTATGGTAAGTAATGCCGCGGGTAATTTCACTGCCTAAGACTTTGGCTGCATAGTAATAAGCGCGGGCTCCGATGTCTTTTTCGACGTACTGCTGAATTTCAATGGTGCAGATACGCTTTCTTGTTCTGGCTCTAATATCAAGAATACCGATTTTATCTTCGTCATGACGCGGGGGAAAGAACCCTGTCTTCTAAAAATACATCCAAAATTTTCTCGTCCTCAGGATGACGGCCCTTATCGAAGATAACGGCATTTAATAAATCGATAAGAAAGGCTTTATGCTCTTTTCTTGAAAGAATGTGCTTAGAAAAAACATCGTTGGTGCGCTTAAGGGAAACTAAAGGGGAAACGAATTTAAATGACATAAAGTACCTCTAAAATAAAAAAGAGGAGTAATTGTGCCTTAAGAAAAAGAGGAGACTTGGCTGGTTTGTTTCACTTTTGTAGTGTTTTTAAAAATTACGCTTTTAAATCAATAAAATAGATTTGTGTCTAGAAATACGCCCTCATTTGGGGGCGTAAAAAGATATTTGAAAATCCGGGCTTAATTAAGCAATAGCAAAGCTGATTTTCTTGCATGAATTAATGTAGTGTCAAATACCGGAATCGGTAAGTCCTTTTGCGAGATTAAAAGTCCGATTTCTGTGCAGCCGAGAATTACTCCCTGCGCTCCTTTTTGCTGTAAAGAGGATATTATTCGTACATATTCTTGGCGTGATTTTTCAGAGATGATACCGCGGCAAAGTTCATCGTAAATAACGTGGTTTACTATTTCAATATCTTTCTCCTCAGGAATAAGTACTTTGATATTTTTGTCATTGATTCGGCTCTTGTAAAAATCCTGAGTCATTGTGTACTTGGTGCCAAGTAAAGCTACAGTTTTGATATTGGCTTTAATAAGTTCATCAGCGGTTGCGTCGGCAATATGTAAAATCGGAATAGTTATGCACGATTGAATTTGCGGTGCTACTTTGTGCATGGTGTTAGTGCAGATAGCAATGAAATCGGCTCCGGCTTTTTCAAGACGGCATGCTGCATCGGCTAAGATCTGGGCACTTTGTTCCCAATTACCGCTTGCCTGAAGCTTTTCAATTTCAGCAAAATCGACGCTGTACATTAATATTTTTGCCGAGTGCAGACCGCCAAGCTTTTCCTTTACCGTTTCATTAATGATTTGATAGTAGGTTACTGTACTTTCCCAGCTCATGCCGCCTAATAATCCTACAGTTTTCATATCGTTTCCTCTGATTATGCATTATCTTCGATAAGAATTTTAGCCCTTATTGTTCTATATCGTAGGGTAAAAAGATTATTGCTTATTTTTGGTTCAGATGACCAAGTGAATATTTTGAGGAATGAAAGGTTTTAGTTTTTGGGGTTTTCTGAGGATGAAAAAAATCGGTCCGAGCGGACCGATTTAAATGAAGATTTGTGATTAAGCCTGGAGGTTATTGTTTTCAAGAATAACTTCACGGGTAAAGACACGCTCGCAATAATGGCAACGCATCATTACCTGATCTCCTTGCTTGAAAATCTTAAAGCGCGGGGTTGCGGCTTTTTCCATATGGGTTACGCAATTGCTGTTAGGGCAGGAGAATGCTCCGACGGACTCAAGCGGCAAGCGCAGATTGTATTTATCAATGACTTTGTAGTCTTTGATATTGTTAATGGTTGCGTTAGGAGCCAAAATAGCCAGCTGCTCGGTTTCGCTTGGGGAGAAAGTAACATCGGCAATCTTGATGATGTCTTTGCTGCCGAGCTCGCCTGATCTTAAATTAAATCCGACGGTAATATGATTGTGTTTGCCAAGGAAGTTGAACAAACGCAGGATATTCATTGCCTGACCCGGGGCGATATGATCGATTACGGTACCGTTGGCGATAGCCTCGACCATTAATTTGCCTTTGGAGACATCAGCGGTCTTAGTTGCTTCACTCATGTTAGATCTCCTTATTTAAAACCAAGGACAAGAGAGCCTGACGGGCATAAACTCCGTTTGCTGCTTGTTGGAAGTAGTAGGCGTGGCTTGACTTATCGACATCCAAGGTGATTTCGTCGATACGCGGCAACGGATGCAGGATCTTCATGTTGGATTTGGCTTCGGTAAGCATTGAAGAGTTTAATATGAATTTAGAACGCAGATGCTGATATTCAGTTTCGTCAAAACGCTCTTTCTGCACACGAGTCATATAAAGGATGTCAACTTCAGGGATGACTTCTTCAATGGTTCTGTGTACTGAGTACTTGATGCCGGCGCGATCCAAATGATCGAGAATATATTTGGGCATGGCAAGTGATTCGGGGGATACTAAATAGATACGTGCATTGTAAAGGGAGAGAGCCTCGGCAAGCGAATGTACGGTGCGTCCGTATTTTAAATCACCGACGAAAGCTATTTTAATTTCATCCAAATGACCTTGAGTCTCTTTAATGGTAAAGAGATCAAGCAATGTCTGTGACGGATGCTGGTTGGCTCCGTCTCCTGCGTTAATGACCGGAACCGGTGAAATGTCGGCGGCCAAACGAGCGGCGCCTTCCATATGATGGCGCATGACCAGAGCATCAACGTATGAGGTGATGATGCGGATTGAGTCTGTAAGGGTCTCGCCTTTTTTGCCAAGCGAAGTGTTGGATGCGTCGGCAAAGCCGATAACGCGTCCGCCTAAACGATTAATGGCAGTTTCAAAAGAAAGACGGGTACGGGTAGATCCTTCAAAGAAGGTAACGCCGATAAGTCTTCCTTTTAAAAGATCATCACGGGGATTATCTTTTAATTTTTGGGCGGTGTCTAAAACTAATTCAAAATGATCGCGGGTAAATTCCGAAATGGAAATGATATCTTTTTGAAAGAGGGGATTTGTCATTGATAGTGTCCCTTTAAGTAAACTGTGTGACAGTCGGAACGGGACGCATAGAGGCACGCTTTTCAGGAAAACGCACGCTTTTGCGCTGCTCCTGAAAACTTTATTATACAGATCTGTAAGCCGTTTTTATTCGTAAAAAGTAAAAAATATTTTTGTTGATTTTTTATTTGTTTGTTTTGTAAATACTTTTTGTTTTAGACTTTGAAAAATTTTTGTGTGCCCTTTACGAAAGTGTTCAAACTATCAAGTGTAAGACGGTTACCAAAAAGTGCGTACTTGTTAAAAATTTTGCTTTTTATATGATTAAGCAAAATTTTTAAAGGAGAGCAAAAATGGAAAACATTAAACTTATTAACGCCGACTTAAATGCTGCTCGTACCGAATTTCATGAGCTTTTGTCTTTAACAGGCGCTGAGGTGTCTTACAACAATTTACCTAAAGATGTAGAAATTCCCTTTGTACATTCCCATAAAGAAAATGAGGAGTTTTACCTGATATTAAAAGGCACCGGTAAATTTTATGCCGACGGTCAGCTTTTTGACTTAAAAGAAGGGTCTGCTCTTAAAGTAAAACCGCAGGTCAAGCGCTGCATTAAGGCAGGTCCTGACGGCATCAGCTATATCTGCATTCAGGCAAAAGAAAATTCTTTGTCACAATTTACTTTGACAGATGCTGTTATCGCTGAGGAAAAAGCGGTATTTTAACTAAAGTAAAAAACTTTAGTTAATTTGTAAAAGTAAAAGTCTGATGGTACGTAAAAATGAGTTGCCGGCATGCCCTGTTGCTGTTACCGTAAGTTTAATCGGCAGTAAATGGAAACTGCTGATTCTGCGCGATTTGACGGCAAAGGTATGTCGTTTTAATGAATTAAAACGCTCGCTTGTAGGCGTTAGTCATAAGATGCTCGCGCAATCTTTACGTGAACTTGAGACAGACGGCATAGTGTCGCGTACTGTCTTTGAAGGTAAAGTTCCCCATGTCGAGTATGAATTAACGGCATTAGGCAGAAGCATGGATCCGATTTTAAAAGCTATGGCTCAGTGGGGAGAAAAGTATAAAAAAGACAATGTTTTAAACGATTAATGCAAAAAAGCCGTGAAATCATCTTTACATTTATCTTTTTTCTGCATATAATTTTGCCACTTTCTGCAGGAGCATAGTTCCAATGGTAGAACAGCGGTCTCCAAAACCGACGGTTGAGGGTTCGAGTCCTTCTGCTCCTGCCAATTTAAGCATCACGAGTTGATGCTTTTATTGTTTCTGGGCTTCTCCTTCCTAAATTTACAGTCTAGGTAAAATCATCTTT
>NZ_GL830939.1 GCF_000188195.1 Succinatimonas hippei YIT 12066 | reverse complement strand
CGGTTAATTGTCTACCAAACGGGGTACAGTTCAGTATGAGGATTATTTAAAGAAGGTTGAAGGCGGGGTGAAACCTATATCCATGATGTTTGTGCCGGGTGAAAATTGGCGTTTATACAAAGATTTAGGTGAAGAATTGGAACTTGGCTTTGTTGATTTTGATTATTTGAAGCGGCGTCATGGAGTTGATGTGGCAAAAGAAGGGTCGGAAGTGTTTGCTCAGTGGCAGGAAGCAGGCCTTTTAGAGCTTAACGGGAGATTTGTTGATCTTACTTTAGCGGGGCGTTTTTGGGCCGTAACCATGTCACAGCTTTTGACCAATTATCTGCAAAAGAAACTTAAAAACAATTCATAAACAAACAATCAGAGGTACTTATGAAACTTACCAGGATAAGTGCAGCCGTGCTGACGGTCTGCCTTGGCTCAACTGCGGCAATGGCTGCTCAGGATGTTTACACGAAAGGTGTAGAGGTAACAGCAACCCGCGTTACCCGCGATCTCATGGATGTTCCGATGTCGGTTGGCGTAGTGACGGAAGATGATATTAAAAAATCCGGTGTAACCACCATAGGTGAATTGATTCAGGATGTTCCCGGTGTAGAGCTGCAAAATGACGGCACTCCGGGTTTGATTCGCGTCAGCATTCGCGGTGAAGGTACTATGCGCAGTACCATTTTAATTGACGGACAAAGAATTTCAGAGCATAAATCAATGTCGGGCACTCCGATCCTCATCGATCCTTCGGCAGTGGAACGCGTAGAGGTAATCAAAGGCCCGGCATCTGTATTATACGGCTCTGACGCAATCGGTGGTGTGATAAATATCATCACTAAGAAAGGTGGTAAGAAACCGGTTCAGCTTGACGTCGGCGTAGGTTATAACGGAGCAGGTGACGGTTTTACTGAAAATGCCTCCGTATCCGGCTCTTATAACGGTTTTAATTATCGCTTAAGCGGTTCATACGCTGATTTTGGGGATTTGCGCACTCCTGATAAAACCATTGACGGCACTGATTACGATACTCGCTCAGGATCAGTTTTCCTTTCTTATGATTTCACTGATGATTTGACCATGGGCGTTAGTGCCGACTACTTTGAGGGTAATTTTAATACCGCTACCGATGATGCTGAAAGTTATGACGATTTTGCCGTAAGAATTCAGCCGTGGAAACGCCAGAAGTTTGCATTCTTTGCTGATGCCACTAACCTAAACGAATATTGGGCAAGACTGCGTTTTGATGTTTACACCCAGAAGACTGATAAGAAGATGCAGAATATCGTTGGAATGGGAATGGGTACTCAAACAACAGAAATGATGGGAAAACCTGTTACATTATATAACTCATCTATGCATATGGATAATCATGCTGATAATGAGATAAAAAGCAATGGCGTTTCAGTTCAGACAGAGTGGCAGTTAGGAGAGAACAATTATTTAATTGCCGGTGCAGGATTTGATAGTGACAAGTTAGACGCATATACATTTAATGATATGGCTATTTCCGGAGATTTAGCACCAATCCCCGGTGTGTCTGTATTTACAATGAAACCTAGTACAATTACTGATTTGGAAGGTGGACAGGATACATATTACCTATTTTTATCAAATGAAACTATTTTACCGGCAGACTTTACCGCAAATTACGGTGTACGTTTTACGCATGTTAAAACAAGTTTAGATAATGTTTCTTCAAGATATGCACCTGAAGCAGGTGGATATATTAATGGAAGTCCAATGTTTTCACTTGTTGACATGGGTCAAACACCAGATGCTAAAGCTTTTGAAGGAGAAGAATCAAATTCAAAAGCGGTTTTCAATTTCGGCTTGGTATGGCGCGGTATTGAAGATTTAGCTTTGCGCGCAACTTGGGCCCAGGGCTTTAGAGCTCCTACTATTCAGGAGAAGTTTTTAACTTCATCAATGGGCGGCGGTACGGAAATCGGCAATCCGAATCTTGATCCTGAAACTTCTGATAATTTTGAATTGGGAGCCCGTTATTCAGGAGAGCGTTTAAATCTTGATTTTGCCGCATTCTTGAATTTAGCAGACGATTACATTACTACAAAAGAAGTTTCTGCAGAAACTTATCAATATTATAACGTCGGCAAGGCTACTACTTATGGCGTTGAGCTCTCAGCATCTTATGATTTGCCTTACGGTTTCACTCCTTATACTTCTATGACTTGGTTGAAACGTAAGTTTGAGTACGGCGGAATTATAGGGGATACTTACGATACCAACACTCCTGAATTTATGTACCGTGCCGGTGTCCGTTATGAGAAAGATTTCGGGATCTGGACGTTAACTGCCGATACTTATGCCCGCGGCGCTACCGAGCGTGATTATGAATATGAGAGCAGCGGCGCTGTCGTTAAAACACATCACGGCGGTTATACCACAGCAAACTTTGAGGTCGGCGCGGCCTTTGGCGACGAACGTCAATATTCGGTTAATGCTGCAGTGCTTAATATCTTTGATAAGAAATATTACATATCAGATGCATTGCCAGAAGCCGGGGTTCACGCTGTTGTAACTGCTAACGCAAGGTTCTAATCCTATCCCTGACGGCATCGCAAGATGCCGTTATTTGACTATGCAAAAAATTAAAAAACGTTATTTCAATTGTCGGGAACTGGTAGTTCTGGGCGTGTTTGCCGCAGCTGCCAAAGTGGTTACTTTGGTGATTGCTTTGGCAGGCGGCGGACTTAATCCGGTGTCTCTTGTTCTCAAGAATCTGGTGTTTACCACATTGCTGGTCGTGCTTTTATATAAAGTACGCAAATTCGGCACGCTGTCTTTGTTTGCTGTGATTTCAGGTCTTATTTCTTTTTTGCTTTTAGGCGGAGGTATTACTTCAATCCCTACTACGCTTACTGCGGCAATTGCAGCTGAGTTTATCGTGTTGGCAACAGGCGGCTTTAAGCGTTTTTACGCTCCGGTTTTGGCGGTGTTTTTATATGACTTTATCTCAAAGCTTTTGTCTTTGGGCGTAAGTTACGTAATTATGCGCGAATCTCCGGGGCTTATGGTGGTAGTAGTCGTGATTGTCGGTGTCGGCTATATCGGATCGCTTATCGGTTTGTATACGGGTGTCAGATCTGCAAGGGAGTTAAAGCATGCCGGAATTATTCACTAATGCAAAATTAAGCCCTTTGCATCATTTTGATGTTAAGTCAAAGATGGTTTTTGCACTGCTGTGTTCGCTTGTCGCTTTGTTTTTAACCAGGCCTTTGCCGCTTTTGACTTTGTTTTTCGTAACGCTTGTTTACGCTTTGTGCATGCGCCGTTATAAGGTACTTTTGGTAAGTTATCTGTTTTTTATCGGTGTAATGCTGTTGTCTGTTTTTTGCGTCAGCTTTTTAGTCAGCTTTTATCCGCAGTTTAAAGACAGTGCCCGTATTGACTCTTTGGCAATGCCCTTTTTGCGCGGCGCCTCGGTCATGAATGTGGTAATGCCGATGGCTTTGACCATTAGAGTACAAAGTCTTCTTACTACTTTGCAGAATCTGCACCTTCCTTTTGTGATTTATCTGCCGGGCGCCGTGATGATCCGCTTTGTACCTTCTTTTATCCATGACATTAAACAGGTATTTGAGGCAATGAAAATTCGCGGTTTTGAAGTAAACGTCAAAAACGTACTGACTCATCCGGTTTTATTGACCCGTTTATGTTTTACGCCGCTTGTGTTTATGTCTCTTAGAACATCTGAGGATTTGGGGGTTGCGGCGGAGCTTAAAGGAATAGGCAGCGGCAATTTGTGTACCTATAAAAGGATGCGGCTTAAAAAGCGCGATATAGCGCTTATCGTTTTCAGCGTGATTTTAACCGGCACCTGTCTTGTATTTGAGTACATTTCAGGCGGCAGCTTTTACGGATCGATGCACGGATGATTGAAGTAAAAAACGTCAGCTACACTTATTCTGACAGCAAAGAAAAAGCACTAAACAATGTTTCGTTTACCGTAAACGACGGTGAAATCGTCTTGTGTACCGGCAGATCAGGATGCGGCAAATCTACGGTTATCCGCGTTATTAACGGTTTATGCCCAAGTTACTACGGCGGAACGCTTGAAGGCTCTGTAAGCATTGATAGTGAAATTACCGCAAGTATGGATTTGACCGGAATCTCAAGAAAAGTAGGTACTTTGTTTCAGGATCCCGAGCGGCAGTTTTTTGCCCTTAACGTCGAGGATGAAATCGTCTTTGCGCTTGAGTGGATGGGACTTTCCCGCGATGAAATCAAGCGCCGTCTTGAAAGCGTTATTAAAAGGTTTTCTCTTGAGGATATAAGGAATAATTCCATTGCGGCATTGTCCGAGGGGCAAAAGCAGAAGGTAGGTCTTGCCGAAATTGTCGCTTTACACGGTAAAAATATCATTTTAGATGAGCCTACGGCTAACCTTGACCCTCAATCAACAGAGGATTTGGCGCGGCTTTTGTTTGAGTTAAAACAGGAAGGTTACTGTATTTTCATAGTCGATCATCGTCATTATTGGTTAAATGCCATCGCCGATCGGGTTTTGATTATGTCAAACGGGAAAATCGAAAAAGAAGGCAATTTTTCCATTCTTGATAATGCATCGCTGCAAAAAGAATACGGTTTGCGCAAGGCTTATGTAACTGACAGAAGAGCATTGCTTAAAGATTTGGATCCTAACGGGGATGACTATGTAGTAAAAGGCGAGCATGTTGCTTTTTCTTACAAAGACGGCAAGACAATTTTCAAGGATTTGAATTTTGCCGTTCCCGAGGGGATCAATGTTCTTATCGGTGAAAACGGTATCGGCAAGACTACCTTGTCACGCCTTATTTTCGGACTTGAGAAATTAAGCGGCGGCAAAATTGAGTTTAAAGAGCCTAAGGGGAAAAAACCGCTGCAGCTTGGCAGTATCGTGCTGCAGAATACCGATTACCAGTTAAATATGCAGACCGTATATCAGGAAGTTGCTATATGTATGACTTTGGCAGAGGGCGTTAAACCGCAGCCTGGCAAGGTAATGGAGCTGCTTGAAAAACTTGATTTAAGTGCCTTGTCCTATCGTCATCCACAGTCTCTGTCAGGAGGGCAAAAACAAAGATTGGTAATAGCCTGCGCTTTGGCCAAAAATCCTCAGGTATTGGTTTTGGATGAGCCTACAAGCGGACTTGACGGTGCCAATATGCAGCGCATTAAAAATATTTTGCATGACTATGCAAAAGACGGGCGTGCGGCTTTGGTGATAACGCACGATCTTGAACTTATAGATGATATGAATTTAAAAGCATTAAGACTTAAAAAGGAGAGCGTATGAACGGAATTTCTTTGCAGCAGCAGTTAAAAGAGCTTATCTCAGGCGGTAAAAGTATGGGTCTGCAGATGCTTGCCGGGGTTTGCCGCAAAAGCGAGCTTGAGGTGATTAAAGCTTTGCCCGAAGGTATGGGGATGCTGTTTGAAGGATCTTATTTTGATAAGGTCTGGCAGATGTTAACGGAGATTGATACGTTAACTTTCTTTATTGAAAGTTCAGGCAATATCTTTGAGTTTAAAACCAAAGTAGAGCACGGACGTGAGGGGTTCGGTTATTTCAATCTTTTCGGCAAAAATTGTTTGAACGGACATTTACGTAAGGAAACCGTAAGTTCTATTGCTTTGCTTAAGATCCCATTTATGCAGCTTGAAAGCCGCCAGGTAGCTTTTATTAACACTGACGGTAAAGTTATGTACTCATTCTATTTGCCGCGTGAAGGACAAAAAATAGATCCTAAGGCAGAAGAGCTGTTTAACGCCTTTATAGCTGAGAACGGAGCTAACTAAAATGAAGTCTTTGGTTTTGGTCAGTTCAAAAACCGGCAACACTTATAAAATCGCCCGATATGTGCAAAAAGGCTTCGGGTGTGGTTGCGATTTAAAGAGAACGACGGAAAAGTATGATCTGTCAGCATATGACACCGTTTTAGTCGGTTTTTGGCTTGATTCGGGGCATGTCGATAATGACTCATTGTCCGTACTTAAAAGTCTTTATTACAAAAAGGTCGGAATATTCGGCACATTGGGCGGAGATCCGCAAAGTGAGGCGGCAGCAAAGGTGATGCAAAGTGCAATTGCCGCATTAAAGGAAGGTCATAGAGGCAATCGGCTTTTAGGAACCTTTTGGGTACAGGGAAAGATCAGCAAGCAGGTATTAAACCTTATGTATGAAAAATTTCCGGGATTAAAAGAGGATCCTAAACATGTAGAGCGTATTGCCAAAGCTGCCGTTCATCCTGATGCGGCCGACCGTCTTAAGGCTTTGCTTAAAGCCCAGTATTGGCAGGAAAAAGCTCTGAAGATAAAAGCAAGAGGTTAGCAGATGGATCTTGAAACTATATACGGACTTATCGGTCCGTGCGGCGTAGCCATAGTTATAATCGGTATCGCAGCGGTTTTTATTTGTTCACGCAGTTTGATTTATACCGCTTTGTCCTGGCGTGAGTTTAAACAGCGTTTTTTAGACGTACAGCGCGGTGATGAGAGATGTCTGCGCGATTATGAGGGCAGCAATCCGTTTTTGCGGATCATAAAAGATATAGTACAGACGCATGCATCTCATTCGGATGATATTCGAGCCGAGGTTGCTTATTTATTTAACCGAAATTTTAAAACGGCGATTAACGGTTTGTCTATTTTAAAAATGATAACGGTGATTTCGCCTTTGCTCGGACTCTTGGGTACGGTAAGCGGTATGCTGATGGTTTTTGATGCCGTATCCGCGGCAGCTGCGCAAAATCCTGAAGTTTTGGCACGCGGTATTTGGCAGGCACTTATTACTACTGTAATGGGGCTTACCGTGGCTATTCCTACCATGGTTATTTATTACTTTCTGTCTTTGAGAATGCGTACTTTTCAGATTGAAGCCATTGAACATTCATATCGTGCGATTGTAATTACCAAAAAGGTGCACGAGAGAAAAGAAAAGGAATAGTACATGAAACAATTTAGCGATTTTAATTTCGGAGATGATGCGCATATTGATTTAACACCGCTTATTGACGTTATTTTTATGCTCGTCATTTTCTTTATTCTGACAATGAGCTTTGCCAAACCAATTTTAGAGGTGGCGCTGCCGAGGTCGGAAGCCGGGCAGGCGGTTAAAAAACAGGATTTTTTAGTCGTCGCTCTGCATAAAGACGGCTCTATCGTGTATGACAATCGAATTATTGATAAAGAAGAGCTTAAGCTGATTTTGGATTCAGAGCCTGAAAAAGCACTTAATATTTACGCTGATATGCAGACACCGTTTCAGTCTTTTGTTGACGTGGTTGATGTAGCAAAAATTAAGCGTGACGGCAGATTTTCGATTACGACCAAAAAAGAGTGATGTAAATGGATAATTTACAAGCAACAGCGGATAAACTTGCAAGTCTGATAACTGTAGCGCTATTGGGAGTTTTTTGTGCCGGAGCTTTTATCTATTCGGGAGTAAGTGAATCGAAACAGGTTGAAGAAACGGTAGAAGTGCAAATTTTATCCATAGAGCAGGAGACTGCGCCGGCTGTTTTAGGAGATCCTGACGGAGGACCAAAAGAAAAGTCGCTTGAGGAAGAACAGGTAGAAGAAGTTAAAGAAGTAAAGGAAGTTAAAGATCTCACTCCTGTAGTAAAGGAGGCTATAAAACCTGCACCTGAGATCGTAAAGTCTGAGCCTCGCAAAAAAGAGGTAACAACTTCTCCTCAAAAGAAAAAGACGGTCGTTAAAAAGAAAAAATCCGTAAAAAGATCTTCAACAGATTTACCTAAGACCATAGCCGCCGATAAAAGCGGCAGCGGTAATAAAAAAGGCTCTTTGCAAGGCTCTGCAAAAGCACAATCGGCAGCGGCAAGAGCTGCCGGGATTTATAAAAATGCTTTTTCTTCATTGCTGTCACGAGTGTCAAGCTTAAAAGAATATCCGTCAAGAGCCAGAAGGCAGGGCATTGAAGGTAAGTGCGAGATAAGTTTTAAAGTAAATTCAAGCGGAGTAGTAACCGGTGCAACCGTAACACAAACAAGCGGACAGGTCGTTCTTGATTCTGCCTGTAAACGTCTTGGAGCAAAGCTTGTCGGTTTTAATACCGGCGCACAGGGCGGTGATTTTAACGTAAAAGTTCCGGTCAGTTTTAAGCTCATTGAGTAAAAATTAACTGTTTTTCGAAAACGTTTTCGTAAATTGCGGAAAATATATTGTTTACAAGCTTTAATTATGAGGGATTGTTGTAACTTATTAATTTAAAATCAATGGGTTATTTATTGTTTTGGTTTTTGGGTACAAGGTTGGGCGCAATTTGTCAAAGTTTGTTGTAAAACTTTGACATAGTTCTTATTTTCATCAATATTTATGAAGTATTTACGGATAAATATCACAAAAAAAGGTTTTACCGCTTTTTAATTATTTTATCTGGTAATAAATTCAATGTTACGTAAACGCTTGTTAAGCGTTTTTGCTTGAAACAGTGAGGAGTAATTATGAGAATTTCTAAGACTTTTATGGCTGTGGCTTTAGGTGCTGCATTAGCTACTACTTCAATGTTCGCTCAGGCTGTAGAGCCGGAGTACACTATCGGCTTTTCTCAGATCGGTGCAGAGTCCGAGTGGCGTACTGCTAACACTAACGACGTTAAAGCAGCAGCTGTTAAGCACAACATTGACTTAAAGTTCTCTGACGCTCAGCAAAAGCAGGAAAACCAGATTAAGGCAATTCGTACTTTCATTGCCCAGAAAGTTGATTTGATCGGTTTCGTTCCTATCGTTGCTACCGGTTGGGATAATATTTTGCGTGAAGCCAAGCGCGCCAAGATCCCGGTAATGATTATGGACCGTGATTTGACTGTTTCCGATGATTCCTTATATGTAGCTAAGATCGGTACCGATTCTTATGCCGAGGGCCGCAAAGCTTTCGATTGGATCGACAATTACGTAACCCAGAACAATTTAAAACCGCGTAACGGCGGCGATAAGCTTAATATCGTAATTCTTGAGGGTACCGTAGGTGCTTCAGCAGCTACCGGACGTTCTCACGGCTTTGACGATGCATTAAACGAGAGCCCGAATAAAGGCAGATACAATATCTTAGCTTCTCAGACCGGTGATTTCACTCGTGCCAAGGGCCAGGAAGTTATGGAGTCTTTCTTGAAGTCTTATCGTGATGATATTGATATTCTGTTCTCTCAGAATGATGATATGGCTTTAGGTGCTATTCAGGCTATTGAAGCTGCAGGTCTCAAGCCTTCAAAAGATATCGTTATCGTAGGCTGCGATGCCGTTAAGGGCATGTTCCAGGCTATGATTGACGGCAAGGCAAATGCTACCGTTGAGTGCAACCCGCTGCAGGGCGATCTCTTCTTTACTACCGCCAAGAAGATTTTAAAGGGCGAGCCGGTTGAGAAGAGCGTATACGTTGACGAAGGCGTATTTGATACCACCAATGCAAAAGAAGCCTTTGCTACTCGCCAGTATTAATTTCACATAAAAGAGTGTCCACCGCAGGGGATTTGTGTGTGGACATTTTTTCTATTAAAGACAATATAAAAATTATATGTTTAGGGGAGGTTCTCATGGCCGCAAATGAAGGCGATTATATCCTTCATATGAAGAACATCGATATGTTCTTCCCCGGAGTAAAAGCTCTAAAAAATGTTGAATTTAATTTAAAACGCGGTGAGATTCACTCTCTTATGGGTGAAAACGGAGCCGGAAAATCGACATTGATTAAAGTATTGACCGGCGTTTATCATAAAACTAACGGACAAATTGAATTTAACGGAAACATAATAGAGCCCAAAACCCCGCTTGAAAGTCAGCAATTAGGTATTTCCACCGTATATCAAGAAGTCAATCTGTGCGCAAATTTAACCGTTGCGGAAAATATTTACATCGGACGAGAGCCGCGCGGAAAGTTCGGTCAAATCGACTGGGCAACAATGTCTGCTAAAGCTAAGAAATTACTGCATAATGAATTGGGCATTGATATAGATGTAAACCGCGTATTGAATTTCTACCCGGTTGCTATGCAGCAGATGATTGCCATCGCCCGTGCTATCGATACTAAATGCCGTATTTTGATTTTGGATGAGCCGACTTCATCTTTGTCAGATAATGAAGTGGAACGCCTTTTTGCCATTATGCGCAAATTAAAGGGCATGGGTATTTCAATTATCTTTATTTCCCACTTCTTAGAGCAAATTTATACTATCTGCGATCGTATTACCGTATTAAGAGACGGTTCATATGTCGGTGAATATGAAATAAAAGATCTTCCTCGCATTGAACTCATTTCCAAGATGATGGGTAAGGAGATAAAAGAAGATCAGATTGAAAGCAATGTCGATAAGTCAGTGCCTAAAGACGAAAATGTAATTGAGTTTGATCATGTTACCGTTCCCGGCAAAGTTAAAGACTTATCCATGACGATTAAAAAGGGCGAAGTTGTAGGTCTTGGCGGACTGCTCGGTTCCGGACGCTCCGAAATAGCCGAAACCATTTTCGGTATTATGCCGGTTGCCGAAGGTACTATTAAGGTTGATGACGTGCAGGTGTCGGTAAAAAGCCCTATGGATCAGATGAAAAACCGTATTGCTTTTTGCCCTGAAGATCGTAAGGTTCAAGGTATTATCGGCGACTTGTCGGTACGCGAGAATATTATTTTGGCCCTGCAGGCCAAAGACGGTATGTTTAGGCATATGCCGCGTAAAAAGCAGAATGAGCTTGCCGATTATTACATCGATCTGTTGCGTATTAAAGTTTCGGATCGCGAACAGCTTATCAAAAATCTTTCAGGCGGCAATCAGCAGAAGGTTATTATCGCCAGATGGCTTGCCACTGAGCCTAATTTGCTGATCCTCGATGAACCTACCCGCGGTATTGACGTCGGAACCAAGACTGAAATTGAAGCATTGTCCGTACGCCTTGCCAAAGAAAAAGGTATGTCGGTGATCTTTATTTCAGGCGAAATGGGAGAAATGGTCAGAACTTGTTCGCGTGTTCTTATCATTCGTGACCATGAAAAAATCACCGAGTTAAACGGTGATGAAATTTCTACGGCTCATATCATGCAGGCTATTGCCGGAGATTATCATGGAAATAATTAAAAAATTCACAAAAAGCTCCATGGCATTGCCGCTTACGGCTCTTGCTTTGCTGCTTTTATTCAACGCCGTATTCGTTGAAGATTTTTTCTCGATTCAGATGATGGAAAACGGCAACCTTTACGGTCGTCCGATTGACATTTTGTATCGAGCAAGTTCCCTTATCATTCTGTCTTTGGGTATGACTTTCGTCATTGCCACGGGCGGTATCGATATTTCAGTCGGTGCTGTCGTTGCCATCTCCGCAGCCGTATGCTGCTATATGTTAGGCGGTGATATCAGCGGCGTTCCTCAGCATCCGTTTATTATCGCGATATTAGCAGCTTTGTGCGCCGGCATTATTTCAGGCATATGGAACGGTACTCTGGTAGCAAAATTCAAGATTCAGGCAATGGTTGCCACTTTGATTTTGATGACGGCAGGCCGCGGTATTGCCCAGTTAATTACCGACGGTCAGATTATTACCGTTTACTATAAACCGTTTAGCTATATCGGCGGAAATATTCCGGGAGTAATGCTTCCTACCGCAATGCTGATTGCTCTTGCGATGGTTATTCTGGTAATAGTACTTGATAGAAAAACCTCGCTAGGCCTTATGATTCAGTCTGTAGGTATTAACCAGACGGCCTCGCGTTATGCTGGTATTAAAGTTACCGCAGTTCTTTTTGCCGTGTATATTTTCTCCGGTTTTTGTGCCGGTACTGCAGGTCTTATCGAAGGTTCGCTGATTCGAGCTGCCGATGCCAATAACGCCGGCCTTAATATGGAAATGGATGCCATTCTGGCGGTGACCTTAGGCGGTACTTTGATGGTCGGCGGTCGCTACTATATCGGCGGAACTATTATTGGCGCTATTACCATCCAGACTTTAACCACGACCATGTATGCAGTAGGCGTTTCTTCAGATCGCCTGCCGGCAATCAAAGCAATCGTGATTTTACTTATTATTACCATTCAGTCAGAGAAATTTAAGGAAATGTTCCGCAAGTGGAAGCTTAAAAGAGCCGAGGCTGTAAGCAATAAGGAGGCTTCAAATGCGTAGTTTCTTTAGCAATCTTGTTGCCTCGCCGCGTTTTTCTTTCTACGTAACGGGCCTGTTGTTCATTATCCTGTTCGGTATCGGATCGATATCTTTTGAGGGCTTTTTCAGTCCGCAGGTTTTTTTAAACCTTTTTATTGATAATGCTCCGCTTATTATCGTAACCGTCGGTGTTACCTTTACGATTTTGTCAGGCGGCGGCGGTATCGACTTGTCCGTAGGTGCTGTAGTTTCTTTGTGCTGCATGACTTTAGCTTATCTCATGCGTGATACTTCTTTAAGTCCGTATGTCTGCATGCTGATAGCTTTATTCATCGGTGTTGTCGTAGGAACGATAAACGGCTTTTTCATTACTTTCTTTAAACTTCAGCCGTTTATCGTTACCTTGGGCACAATGTTTTTATGCCGCGGTCTTACTGCAATGATTTCCCGTGACAGTGTCCCTATCGACAATGTCGAGTATGGTGATCTGGCCTTTATGTCACTTGAAATCGGCGATTGCTTCCTGTCATTAGGAGCGATTATTGCGCTTATCGTAGTCGTCATCGCGACTATCGTATTGCGTTATACATCATTCGGCCGCTCCGTATATGCAGTGGGCGGTAATGAGCAGTCTTCAAGACTGATGGGTCTGCGTGTAGATGCCATTCGTATGAAAGTCTATATTATTTCAGGCTTTTGTTCGGCTTTGGGAGGTATTACATATTCTTGGATCATGCTTTCAGGCTATACTCTACATGGTCTTGGTATGGAGATGGACGCGATTGCCTCATCAGTTATCGGCGGCACTCAGTTGATGGGCGGCGTCGGATTTATCCCCGGTACCGTGTTAGGCGTTATGATTCAAGGTACGATTTTGACCATTATTTCTTTCCAAGGCACTTTGTCAGCCTGGTGGACAAAGATTGTGGTCGGTATTTTGCTTTGTCTCTTTATCGTAATGCAGGCTATCGTTAACGAACATAAGAACAAGCTTATGAACTTAAGCGCTGAAAAAAGCGGCGGTAAGAAGAAAAAGTAGTTCTTAATTAAAACGCCTGATAAAAATCAGGCGTTTTTCAGAGGTGCATATGGCAATTAATTTAGATAAAACTTATTTAGGTATTGAACTTGGTTCCACCCGTATTAAAGCCGTGCTTATTGATGAAAATCATAAGCCTATAGCCTCAGGAGATCATGCTTGGGAGAATCGTCTTGAGAACGGTATTTGGACATATCATCTTGATGATGTTTGGTCGGGACTCCAGGACTGCTATAAAAATTTGTGTGCCGACGTAAAGGCAAAATTCGGCGTGGCTCTTACTCATGTAGGAGCTTTTGGCGTTAGCGCCATGATGCACGGTTATATGGCCTTTAATAAAGAAGGTGAGCTCATGGTTCCGTTTAGAACCTGGCGCAATACCGAAGCTCGTGACGCATCCGGCAAGCTTACTGATCTGTTCCAGTTCAATATTCCTGAGCGTTGGAGTATTTCTCATCTTTATCAGTGCATACTTGACAAAGAAGAGCATGTAAATGATTTGGATTACTTCTGTACTTTAGCCGGCTATATTCATTGGAAACTTACCGGTAGAAAAGTTTTAGGTATCGGTGATGCCGCCGGCATGTTCCCGATTGATTCAGATAAGTTTGATTTCGTTGATCGCTTCCTTGAACAGTTTGACGAGCTGGTTGCTCCATACAATTTCAAATGGAAGCATGTTAAGGATTTGATGCCTAAGGTTTTATGCGCAGGCGATGATGCCGGCTGCTTAACTGAAGAAGGCGCAAAGCTTTTGGATCCTACCGGAACCTTGCAGGCAGGGATCCCGATGTGTGCTCCTGAAGGTGATGCCGGAACCGGAATGGTTGCTACCAATTCTTGTGCCAAGCGTACCGGCAACGTCTCTGCCGGAACCTCCATTTTTGCTATGGTGGTTTTGGAAAGAGCTTTATCCAAGCTGCATCGTGAAATTGATATGGTCACTACACCTGACGGATCTCCCGTTGCCATGGTCCACGCCAACAACTGCACCTCAGATTTGAATGCGTGGGTAGGTCTTTTCGGTGAGTTTGCCAAGGCGGCAGGACTTAATCTTGATGCTAATGCTTTATACGGACTTTTGTACAATAAGGCATTGGAGGGAGATTCGGATTGCGGCGGTTTGCTTTCTTACGGCTATTTCTCAGGTGAATTTATTACCGGACTTGAAGAAGGACGCCCGCTGTTTGTGCGTACTCCTGACAGTAAGTTCAGTCTTGCAAACTTCATGCGCACTCATCTTTACACCACATTAGGCGCTATCAAAATCGGTATGAATATTCTTGATGAAGAGAATGTCGCTCTCGATAAGTTGTTAGGTCACGGCGGTCTGTTTAAGACTAAGGGCGTTGGTCAGAAAATTATGGCCGATGCTATGAACGCCCCGGTTTCCGTTATGGAAACAGCAGGAGAAGGCGGTGCTTGGGGTATCGCTATTTTGGCAGCTTTTGTAGTTAACAAGGGTGATTTGACTTTGCCTGAGTACCTTGATGATAAGGTATTTAAGGGAGCTGAAGGTTCGACAATTGCACCTACCCCTGATGACGTTAAGGGTTTTGAAGCTTTCATGGAGCGCTACAAAGCCGGAATTGTCATCGAGAAGAGTGCTGTTGATAACCTTAAGTAGTTTTAAGTTAATTGTTATGAAGAGGGAGGCGCATGTCTCCCTTCTTTTTTGTCGGAAGAAAAAATTTATGAATGAAATTATTTTTGAGTCAAAGCGCTTATATGCGAAAAAACTTACTGTAAATTCAATTCCTGATCTTAAAAAGATGCTTCAGGATCCGCGAGTTATGTACGCTTATGAAGGGGCTTTTACTGATGAAATGGTTGAAGCCTGGCTTAATAAAATGTTATGGCGTTACGATGAATATGGCTTTGCCTTAAACGGAATTTATTTAAAGTCTACAGATGAAATGATTGGACAATGCGGCATTACCATGCAGGAATATAAAAATTCGTTAGTTCATGAGGTCGGTTATCTGTTTTGTGCTGATTTTTGGCATCAGGGCTATGCAACGGAAGCTGCCAAAGCAGCGCGTGATTATGCTTTTACGATATTAAAGGCACAAAGAGTGTTTGCTTTTGTGCGTGATACAAACACAGCGTCAATGAATGTGGCTAAACGCTGCGGACTAAAGGCAATAGATACTATTATCAAACATTACCGTAACGTGACTATGCCGCATATTGTTTTTGTTCTTACGCAAAAAGAGTGGGCATTTTTAAAATCTCAAGATCAAAATAGTTAAGAATTTTACTCAATCAGTGCAAATAATTTACGAGATTACTGAATATAATTTTGGAGATGAAACTATATAATACGTATAATTGATTATGACGATCTTGAAGGAAGAGAGGGGTAATATGTTTAAGCGCACTGTTTTTCCGTTAATAAAAAGGAGAATGCAGGAGCCTCGTCGTTTAATCCAAATCGTATCAGGACCTCGTCAGATAGGGAAGACGACAACAGTAAGACAGGCCTTGCAAGAGTGTTCTTGTGCATTTGCATATCATGTGATTGAGGGCGGTAATCGATATAGAAATGACTTTATCAGCTCTGCATGGAACGAGGCTAGGTTAAAAATAAAAAGTGAAAAGTTATCAGAATTTATTTTAGTTTTTGATGAAATTCAAAACGTTCCGCAGTGGAGTAGTTTTATTAAAAAAGAGTGGGATACTGATTCTTTTGATGGAGTAAATATAAAAGTTTTTTTGTTGGGTTCTTCGCGTGTTCTATTGTTGAAAGGTCTTGCAGAGTCATTGATGGGCCGCTTTGAAATCATAAGAATGTCTCATTGGTCATATCTTGAAATGAAAAATGCATTTAATTTTTCTGTAGAAGATTTTGTGTTTTTCGGAGGATACCCTTTATTTGCCTCTTTGATGCGCGATAATTTTGCAATGTCAGCTGAAGATAAGGAAAGAAATGCTGCTTTTTTGGTGGATGCAATCATAAATGCCACAGTAGAAAAAGACATATTAATTGATACGCCGATTGCAAAACCGGCTTTGTTAAGACGTCTTGTTGATTTGGCATGTAATTATTCAGGAGAAATTATTTCTTTAAATAAGCTCTTGGGATGTTTGCAAGAAAAAGGCAATACATCTACTTTGGCAAATTATCTTGATTTACTGGAGGAAAGCGGACTTATCAGTGCTTTATCTAAATTTTCAATAGATAGAGCAAGGCTGAGAGCTTCACCGCCTAAACTGCAAGTTTGGAATAACGCTCTTAAAACTAATTTTTTGCAACTTTCATATGACAGTTTACAAAAAGATAAAGCCATTTACGGCAGGGTATTTGAATCAGCAATCGGTGCTTTTTTGGTTAGTGCATCTTATACGGGACGTTTTGAGGTTTTTTATTGGAGAGAAGGAGATCTTGAGGTTGATTATGTTCTTAAAAAGGGGGAACGTATCGTAGCAATAGAAGTGAAAAGTAATTTTGAGGGATTTTCAAAAGGGTTAAATGTTTTTAATGAAAAGTTCAAACCATATCGTAGTTTTATTATCGGACCGGCGGCAATGAAAGCCGAGGAGTTTTTTTCTATTGATCCGATAATGTTGTTTGATTGATTTAACTATATTTTAGTATGTCATTGTCGGTGATTTTACGTAGAACTTTACACGGATTGCCGACAGCTACTGTGTAGGGAGGAATATCTTTGTTTACGACCGATCCTGCTCCTATTACAGCGCCTTCTCCGATTGTTACGCCGGGTAAAATACAGACGTTTGCGCCAATCCAGACATTTGATCCTATAGTGACGGGAAAAGCGTATTCAAGTCCTTGATTACGTCTTTTGGCATCAAGAGGATGTCCTGCGGTTGATATACAGCAATTGGGTGCAATAAAAACATGGTCGCCGACGGTTACTTTAGCTCCGTCTAAAATGATTAAATTGTAATTGGCGTAAAAATAGTCGCCAAGTTCAATATTAAAGCCGTTATCACAGTGAAACGGAGCAGTTATAACCGGAGATTTTCCGCATTTACCGACGATTTTCCTGATTTGTTCTTCCTGCTTTTTCAGATCGCTTGGACGAATTTGATTGAAATCATAACAAAGCTCTTGGCATTTTAATCGCAGTTTTACTGTTTCTTCACTGTAATTGGCATCATAAAGCATGCCGAGTTCACATTTTTCGCGTTCTGTCAATTTATTAAGATCTTTTTGCATCACAATTACTCCGGTCTGTCTTGAGCGAAATTTTTAATGGCTCGACCCAGCCTTAACATGATGACTAAAAATGAACAAGAAAGCAGAAAATAGCGCAGCATATTGTAGATAACGACAGCATGTTTAAAATTAGCTTCAAATACTGCAGGATCGATATCTTGGTTGTTTTGTTGAATGTAATAAAGCTCACTGTAAAAAATAAAAGGAGCAATAGCTGTAGCTAATAAAAATATCGCAGCTGCGAATCTTCTTTCTTTATTGCAGATGATTCCGCCGAAAATAAGCCAAGCTGCTCCGGCAATCAGCATAGATAAATGAAGAGGATCGGGAAAAGACGGATTAGAGGTTATTGCTACGGCCCAAAGGGCAACGATTAAAGAGCAGGCAAAAAGAATAGGACGGTATTGTTCGAGCATAAATAAAAATTCGGTTAAAAATAAAAGAAATATCTTAAATTATGTGTGGTCAGTATACACTCTTTTTGTTAAAATACAGCACGTTGCTGGCTTAGCTCAGTAGGTAGAGCAATTGATTCGTAATCAATAGGTCGCAGGTTCGATTCCCGTAGCCAGCACCATCTCGCTTTTTTCTCATCGTCTTTTGCATTTCTTGTCGTTTAAAAATTTCTATAATATTGATTAATAAAAAGTTTTTACCAGCTATTTATTGTCTTTATCTATTTTGGGTCAATTGGTTTTTTGTACACAAAACAAACACATTTTGTTTTTAATATTTATGTTTTTTATCAAAAAAAGATCAGCGGCTGTATCCCCGTCCTTTAG